>NZ_JBXUOY010000313.1:0-5594 GCF_057196705.1 Streptomyces sp. ATLC9
CCCGCCCCGCCCCCCCCCCCCCCCCGCGCCCCAGAGCGGAGCCTGCACAACAGCTGTCCCGCCCCAGCACCACCACGAACGGCTTTCGTGTGCCACAGGAAGTTCGAACTGGCTTTCCTCAGGAGGACTCATGTACAGCACGACCGGGTTACGCCTGGCCCTGGTGGGAGACAAGGGCAATCACTCGGAGCCCGCTCACCCCAAGATCGAGTCACTGCTCGCCGAACTGGGGGTGGTCGCTCAGTGGCTCTCCACCGAGAAGATAACCAGTGAGGAGGACCTCGCGGGTTTTCACGGCATATGGGTGGTACCGGGCGCACCGTACCTGAACGAGGCGGGAGTCCAGCACGCCGTCAGCGCGGCGCGTCAGTCCGGCATCCCCTTCCTGGGAACATGCGGGGGGTTCTTCAGCGCCCTCATCGGCAACGCGCTGGTCAACGGACTCCGGGAAGTGACCGGAGTGGTGGAGGATCCGGAACGGTACATGGCTCTTGCGATGCCACTGACCTGCTCGTTCACCGGGCAGAAGGCCCCGCTGACAGTCAAGGCGGACTCCCGGCTGGCGACCGTCTACGGCGATGCCGAGGGCGTGGAAGAGGTGTTTCACTGCTCCTGGTCCCTCAGCCGCGATTTCATGGACGCCGCAGCCGAGGGGGAGATGGAGTTCGTGGCCTGGGACGCCGACGGCGCCCCTCGCGCCTTGGAGCTGAAGAACCACCCCTTCTTCCTCGCCACTCTGTTCCAGCCCGAGCTGTCCTCCACCGCCAGCGCTGTACACCCCCTCATCTCGGAATTCCTGACCGCTGCCGGGCGCATGACCACCAGCACCACGATTCAGGAGCGCTGAAATCGAACTCATGACACAATAAGGGGCGGCAGTCCCCGCCGCCGCGGCACGCCGAGCCGCGGAAGTTCCGCGAATGGCGAGGCTCCGACCAGGCGGTTCGCCGCGCCGGTGCAAGCACCGTGACCCGCCGGGAGTCGCGGTTCAGCACGTCATCGCGGCACCCTCCGTCGCCCGACGCCGGCAGCTCGGCGGCCTGACCACTCTGCCCCAGGGCCGTCCGACCGTGCGCAAGGGCTACCGGACCATACGGTACGCCGGGCCGGGCAGGGTGCAGGCCCTGTCCGGCCCGGCGCACCGTTCGGCGGCCCACGCCCCACCGAAGGCGGATCGGGCCATCGCCGCCGTCCGCACACGGCACCGGAAACCCGGCCGCAGCAGCATCCACCCGACGCCGCAGGAACGTGGTCGGCAGGTCGGCGGCCCTCGTACGACTCCAGCACGAGACGGAGTGGACGCTCCATGCGTTCGCCCTCGGCGCAGCGGCCACGGAGGCCGGCCGAGACGGAGCGCCAGAGACCGACACCGCCCCCCTCTTCCGCCTCCGTCACCCCACCTCCGGCTTCCCTCGCGGAAACTGACGGGCCACCAAGCCACCGGATCCATGAGCCCAAAAGCCGCACATGCCCCTGCATCTCCTTTATCCATCCAATTGCCTTACATGAATCAATCAGGCGTTAATCCGCTTCAATCACCCTCCAATCGCGAAGCGAGCAGACAGAGAGAAATCAAAAGTTCACCGAGGGTTCTCATATCAATGGCGGTTTGTTTAAGATCTCGTGGAGTCGGCGGACCGCTCCCCGAGGAGGACTTTCAATGTCCCGCAAACCTTCATCTCTGGAACAAGTCCCACCCCCGACGACCGCAGGCTTATCGCCCTCCACTCGATCTGGTGCACGAACAGCGAGGAAGAGACGGCGCAGATGCCTCATCCCCGCTGCACTGCTACTGGGATCCCTTCTGACCGCCTGCGCGGACGGTGAGGCACGGACGGGGGCGATGCGAGTCAGCGGCTCGACCACGGTGGCTCCGGTCGCCGCAGACGCGGCGCAGGCCCTGCGTGACCAGGGGCTTGACGTGACGGTCGCCACCCAGGGGGGATCGGCCGGCGGTATCTCCCAACTCGGCGCGGACCAGATCGATATCGCGATGAGTTCCAAGCCGCTGCTGGACGAGGACCGCGTGGCGCACTCGGACACCGCCTTCTACCCGACGCAGATCGGCACCGACGCGGTCGGGGTGGTCATCACCAGGAGAGTGGCCGACGCGGGTGTCGACAACCTCACCGCGCAGCAGGTGCGCGGCCTGTTCGAAGGAAAGATCACCAACTGGTCCCAGGTGGGAGGCCCTGACCTGGAGGTCTTCGTCTACGACAAGGAACCGGGCAGAGGGACGCGCGAGGTGCTGGACAAGTACCTCTACGGTGACAAGACCCCTCCGCCGCCGCCGGAGACCGACAACTTCGCCATCGTCGGCGGCAACCTGGAGACGCGCAGCAAGCTGAAGTCGACACCGGGCAGTGTCGCGCCGCTGTCCACCGGGTTCATCGAAGGCCACGACGATCTGGTCGCGGTGAGGCTGGACGGAGTTCCCGCCAGCGCCGAGAACGTCGCCTCCGGCGACTACCCCATGGCTCGCCCGCTCTTCTTCTTCACCGACGGCAAGCCGCAGGGGAAGGCCAAGGAGTTCATCGACTACATCCTCTCCGACAAGGGGCAGGCCCTGCTCAGCAAGCACGGGTACCTGACCCTCGAACAGCTCGGGAAGTAGCCAGTGGTCACCACCACACCGTTGCGGCCTCCCGCCGCACCGGCCACACCGCCGCGCCCGCGTCCCTCCCGATGGGTGTGGAGCTGGCTCCTCATCGGCGCGCTCTCCGTGGTGACGGTGCTCCTCGTCCTGGGCGGGTACCTGCTCACAGGAATCGGCAGGGGCATGGTCGACTGGGTCGAACTGCTGACCTCACCGGCCTGGAGCCCTACCCACTCCGCCTACGGCGGACTGTCCATGATCTACGGCACGGCAGTCGTCTGCGTGCTCTCCCTCGCCCTCGCCGTTCCTGTCGGCTGGGCCGCGGCCATCGCCCTGACCGAATACCTGCCACCCCGTCTGGCCCGGCCTCTGCGCACGTGCGTCGAACTACTCGCCGCTGTCCCCTCCATCGTCTACGGCCTCGTGGGCATTCTGGCCGTGCGGCCCCTCATCGCCGCGATGGCCGATGTTCCGGGCGGAGACAGCCTCCTGGCCGCCGGGATCGTGCTCGCTGTCATGATCATCCCTACGATCGTCGCCGTGAGCGTGGACGCGCTCACCGCAGTACCCCACCGCTACCGCGAGGCCGCCTACTCTCTCGGGCTGACCCGTCACGAGGTGGTCCGCGCCGCGGTACTTCCAGGTGCCAGGACCGGCATGCGCGCCGCCGTACTGCTGGGCCTGGCCCGAGCGCTCGGCGAGGCGATCGCGGTCTATCTGGTCGTCGGCAGGGCGGACGGCCGTCTTCCGCAGACCCTCGACGGCTTCATGGAGTCGCTGGCGCGTCCCGGCCAGACGCTGACCACCAAACTCGCAGGCCCCGAAACCGTACTGGCAGGTACTTCGGGCCCGCACTTCGCCGCCCTGTGCGGCCTGGGCATCGTGGTGCTGGCGCTTGTGGGCTTCGCCACCGTATGGAGTACGCGGGTGAGGGCACAGCAGCAGACCAGCCGGCGGCCGCGGACCGTCGGATCCCTGCACGCCTCGCCCTCCCTGCGCGTCCAGCGCGACCGGGTTACCACCGTGCTGCGCCTGGCGGCCCTCCTACTGCCCAGCGCGCTACTGGTGGGAATGCTCGCCGTCCTCGTGACACGGGGAACCGCCGCTTTCGATCCGTCGTTCTGGCTCACCGCCACCTCCGGTACGTCAGCGGGCGGCGTACGCGACCAGATCCTGGGGACCGTGCTGCTGGTAGTCACCACCGGACTGGTCTCCCTCCCTCTGGGCTTCGGGGCTGGGGTCCTGATCGGTGTGTGGGCGTCCGCACGCGCGGCCCGCCTGCTGCAGACGCTGACGATGATCGTGGGAGGAGCACCGACCATCCTCCTCGGCCTCGCCGGGTTCGTCGTCCTCTCCAGCGCTCTGGGCTGGGGCAAGTCCTGGCTGGCCGGCGTTCTGGTGCTGGTCCCCGTGGTCGTCCCCGTCGTGGCGCTGGGCACCTCCGCCCGTGTCAGGGGAATGCCCGCCGAGCTCACCGAGAGCGCGATGGCTCTGGGGCTCTCCCGCCACCAGTTCATCCGCTCCGTCGTCATTCCCTACGCCTGGCCCGCGACCATCACCGGAGTGCTGCTCGGTCTGGCGCGGGCAGCAGGGGAGACAGCGCCCCTCCTGTTCACCGCCACCGTCTTCTTCGGCGCTCCGGCCCTGCCGGGAGGAGTCGTGGACTCCCCGATCCAGGCGCTTCCGACGCACATCTTCACCTTGTCACAGGACTCCGGGAACTCCCAGAGCATGGCACAGGCATGGTCCAGCGCCCTGGTTCTGGTACTGATCACGGCGGTACTCCTCAGCGTGGCGGTCGTGCTGCGCAACCGTCGGGAAGGAGAGAGATGGACAGCGTGATAGCCGCACGCGACCTCCGGGTGCAAAGCGGCGACAGGACACTCGTGGGTCCGGTGTCCTTCGAGTTGGCACACGGGTCGACCACCGGCCTCTGCGGGCCGTCCGGCGCCGGCAAGTCCACCGTCCTGCGGGCGCTGGTCGATCTCCTGCCGACCGGCCTCTCCCGAACCGGCGACCTGCACGTACTCGGTCTTCCGGTACGGCCCGGCAAAGCAGACGCGGACCTCAGGTCCAAGGTCGTGCTTGTACCGCAGACTCCGGTGGTCTTCGGGGGGAGCATCCTCGACAACGCGCTCTTCGGGATCCGGCATGTGGTCAGGGCACCCCGTCAGGTTCTGTGCGAGCGGGCCGAGTTCACCTTGCGCGAGGCCGGACTCTGGCAGGAAGTGCACCACAGGCTCGACTCACAGGCACAGACGCTGTCGGCGGGCCAGCGGCAGCGTCTGTGCCTGGCCCGGGCTCTGGCCCTCGACCCGGCGGCCCTGCTGCTCGACGAGCCGACCAGTGCCCTGGACGAGCGCAGCCGCGACACGGTCGAGGAGTCCGTCGCAGCCTTGAGAGGGCGACGCACGGTCTTGCTCGTCTCCCACGACGCCGCCCAAGTCGAGCGGCTCTGTGACACGACCGTGCGCCTCGACCATCCCATGGCAGCACAGCAGATGGCCTCTCTCTCGTGACCACCGCGCCAAGAGACCGCCTCACGGCCATGGCTTGGCACCAAGCCCAGCCACGGGGCTGGCCGAATCCGGACACGTCGAACCGGTCTTCACCATGCCGTGGCATAACTGAGGGGGAACAGGTCCTGGGCGTGCTCCGCCATCGCAGGCTCCCTGACTACCGGGACTCAAGGAGAACCGACGCGGCGAACCGCAAGATCCTCGTTTATCCGGCCCCTGAGGGGCCCCGAAGATCCCGGACAGGGACCCAATAGGGTTGTCCTGTAAAGAATCGAAGGAAGAAGCACGTGGCACGTCCAAGTCCGTACTCGCCAGAGTTCCGTGAGGAAGCGGTCCAGCTGGCGTTGAAATCCAGTAAACCGATCGCTCATGTCGCGCGAGAACTCGGAATGAACCCCGAGACGCTGCGCACCTGGGTGCGCCAGCACGAGCGTGAGAACGGACGGCAGGACGGACCGCTGCCGGTGGACGAGCGTGCC
>NZ_JBXUOY010000314.1:0-5586 GCF_057196705.1 Streptomyces sp. ATLC9
CCGCCCGGCCGCGCGAGGGGGCGGGAGCCGCCGGGCTGCCGGACCCGGCGGGGCAGCCCACAATGGGGACATGCCGGACGCACCCGACGCATCGAACGTGCCGCCGCGCCTGCTGGTCGTCGGCGCCACCGGAGTCCTCGGCGGCGCCACCGCCGACGCCCTGGCCCGCCGGGGTGACGCGCTCTTCCTCGCCGGCCGCGACCGGGAGCGGCTGGCGTCGGTGGCACGGCGCCTGGGCGCCGGTTCCGCACCCTGCGACGCCTACGACCTGGACGGCATGGCCGCCCTGCCCCGCCTGGCCGCCGAGGCGATGGGCGGCCTGGACGGCGTACTGGTGGCGATCGGCGCGGTCGCCTTCGGCCCGGCCGAGGAGACGGGCGCGGCCGTCACCGAGCACCTGTTCGCCGTCAACACCCTGGCGCCCGTCGCGGTACTGTCCGCCGCGCTGCCCCTGCTTCACCCGCCCGGCACCCTGGCCGCCACCACCGGCGTGGTCGCCGTCCGCCCGCAGCCGCGGATGGCCGCCTACAGCGCCTCCAAGGCGGCGCTGTCCGCCTGGCTGACGGCGGTCGCCGCCGAGCGGCGCCGCACCGGCCTGACGGTAGCCGACCTCCACCTGCCGCACACCGACACCGGCCTGGCCGGACGCGCGGTCGCGGGCGGCCCGCCGCCCCTGCCGCGTGCCGCTCCGCTGGAGGAGACGGTCGGCAGGATCGTCGCGGCCTTCCATCCCGAACCGTCCGCCGGTGGACCGTCCGGCACCTGACCGGCGGCCCGGTCCAGCCCCGGCCCGCCTGCCCCGGCACCCCGCCGGACCACGGCTTATGCGTGTGAGAGGCACCGCGAAAACTTGGTATGGTGTTCCCCGTCGCCGCGGCCGGAAGGCCGCTGGTCGCACACCGGTCCGGGTGGCGGAATGGCAGACGCGCTAGCTTGAGGTGCTAGTGCCCTTTATCGGGCGTGGGGGTTCAAGTCCCCCCTCGGACACCAACCATTTCCCCACGGTCTCGTCGAGACCGTGGGGTTTCCGCGTTCAGGGGGATGTCGGGCTCGGGGCTGATCGTCACCCGTACGGTCTGCCGACCGGGGGCGTAGGCGAGCTGAAGCCCGAGGCGGCGGTAGATCTCGGCCTTGTCCTCGGGGTCGGCCTGACGAACGGCGGCGGCGAGATCACCGACGGAGCGGACCAGCGCGGCGACATCGTCGCGGGACATACGGGTGCCGGTGCCCTGGGCGGTGGTGTGCAGCCGGATTTCGGCGCGTGCGCGTTCGGCCTGGGCCTCGGTGATCCACCGGGTCACCACGGCGGGATCGGCTCCCGCTTCGAGCGCGGCGCGGTACCGGGGGGTTTCGTGTCGCACTCGGCGATCCGGGCGCGGGCCGCTTCCGCGGCGGCGGCTTCGGCAGAGGCGCGGGGGTCTTCGGCGGCGGCCATCAGATCGATGGTCTCTTCCAGGCGGTGGGGCTGGAACACCCCGGCCAGCCAGTCGTCGATCGCGGGGGTGAGCCACTTCTCGCGCAGATAGACGTTGCGCGGATGGGCCACGCGGTTGGCCAGCGCGTACTGCTCGGCGAAGCGGCAGCGGTAGTAGGCGTCGCCGTGGGACCGCTGAGCCTGCATGCGCCGGGTGCACGCCTCGCAGACGATACGGCCGCGGAACAGGTACGGGTTGCGGGTGCGGTGGAGGACGTGGGCGGTGCCGGTGCAGGCCCGGGTGCCCAGGACTTCCTGGACGCGCGCGAAGGTGTCGTCGTCGACGAGCGGGGTGTGGACGATCCGTTTGGAGACGATCCACTTCTCCTGAGTGTTCCAGCGCATCGACGTGGTATAGCCGAGGGAGACGTCCTGGATGTCCAGGAGCCCCTCGTACTTGGACTGCCGGTTCCAGACCTGACGGCCGGTGTAGCGGGGGTTGGTCAGGATGGCCCGCACGGCGCTCTTGGCCCAGGCCCGGGTGTCGCGGTGCGGATTGCGGGCCCGGTCGTGGGCCGACGGGCTGGGGACGCCGTCGCGGGTGAGCCCCTCGGCGATGGCGAAGACCCCCAGGCCGCGCAGGAACTCGGTGAAGATGCGGACGACGACGGGTGCGGCGTCGGGATCGGGTTCGAGGCTGTGGAGATGTCTGCCGTCGGCGGCCTTGGAAGGACTCGGATGCGGACCCAGGTCGCACAGCCGGTAGCCGTTCATGGGCCTCGTTGTCCGGGTCGATGGGGCCGCCGACCTCGGGCACCCACAGCGGCACGCCGTAGTGCGTGAACAGCGGGAAGGTATTGCCGAACTGAGAGCCGTGGAAGGCACGCTGGGGCTCACCGATCACCACGGCGTCGAATCCCCGGGGCAGCGCGGCGAACGCGGCGAGCAACTCGGCGGCGCGCGGGCGCCGCTTCCACGGCAGGGCGCGGCTCTCACCGACGTCGAAGTACTCGGCCGTGATCTGCCCGCCGACCGGTTCGATCAGATTCCGGGCGCGGCTGAGCCGCCACGACCGGGAGGCCTCGGGGTCCTGGTGGTCTTCCGTGGACACCCGCCCGTGGGACTGTAAAATGTTCGGCTCTGTCTCACATTCGGTGGTAACAGAGAGGCACGGCGATGACGGGCAGGTCATCGACTGGAAACCGCAGGTCTACGCGCCGCAGCAGTCTCTCCCTCGACCCGGCCGGCTCGGCACCTGTCTGTGGGATGCCCGCGCGACCTTCTCAGCGACCCGATGTGCTGCCACCCACTTCGAAACATCGAAGTCGGAGCACCGGCCTCACTTCCTGCAAGGCAGAGATGCTCAACTCTTACTTCCCGTCACCACCGAATGTGAGACAGAGCCGAACGTTTGACAGATCCGTATGGTCGGGCTGGTCTGGGTGACAGACCTGTGATGACCCTCTCCTGCTCCTGCATTGCGACGTTCGGTTCACGCGCGGAGGCAGCGTCCTGGGGCAAAGATCACGTTGAGAGCCTTGCCGGATGCAGGATCGCGGCTGAGGAAAACTGCTCGTCCGCTGGCTTAAGGGGCCTGCACGCAAGGGTTGCCATACAGTGCAGGAGCAGTGGCCGGTGGCGACCGATCCAACGCCGCGTACGCGTCCTCCATGCTTTCGCCCGCCGACCGCTGCCCGATCAAGGAAAGGTAGAGCCGCTCGGCGAAGAGTAGTGCCTGACGGTCGTTGATCTCGCATGGCCAGCTGATCACAGCCGGCACTGTACCGCTGAGCCGCTCAGCGAGCGCGGAAGAATCACAGAAGCTCAGTACCGCCAGGCGCGGTGGTCTGCGTGCTCGCATTACCTGCGTGCAGAAATCCCGGTCGGAGACGCCGAGCAGCCCGTTTTGGTCATTCAGGTGGAGACCGTGGTGGAAGGTGCGGTGTCCCGCCATATGCAGCACTGTAGGGGAGTGTTTATCAAGCACGGCTGACAGCTCTGCCAATCGCACTTTGTGCACCTCTCGTATTTCGGCCAGGCTGCCCTCGATTGCATCTCGGATGGTGGCGGCCTCCTCGCCGAAGTCGTTCCGTCCCGGATTTGGGTCTCCGGACAGGAACAGAATCCGCCGTTTCACAGGCTTCCATGCCCCCAAAGGCAGCATGCCTGGGTACAGGTCTGTCCGGGAGGTCGAGAAAGACGAGGAGAGGGAGAGGGAGAGGGAGAGGGAGGATGACTGGATCGACTGCATGATCCCGTCGGATATCTGTAGCGATGGATTCGTTTCTCGCTGATTTACCGGTATGGGGAGGTCGTCCGGGCGGTACAGTTGCTGGTCCTGGCTTCCTCGTCCGGGGGCGGACGTTTGCGGGGAGGACGCGCCGGGCTTGTGGGCCAGTTCGTCCAAACGGTGGGTCAGTTCGCCCCACGGGATCCCCAGCGCTCGGGAGATCTCAGTTTTTCCCACTCCCTGGGTGCGGTGTTGCAACGCGGTTTCCAGTACATCGTCCAGCGCGATCTGTGTGGCACGGTATCCCTGCGCGGCACGGTAGATGTCCCCCAACCGCCTGAGGAAAGCGATGTTATCGGCGGTCAGTCGTGTTGTTTCGGATGACTCACTCGTCCCCATCGGGTGTGCCGTTCTTCCTGGGTCCGTCGCCTGCTTCGGTGAGGACGTTGGCGAGTCTGATGAGATTTGCCGTATGCTCCGGAAACCGCTCGGCGAGCCGGCGTAGCCGACTCGCTCCGGCGTGTCGCTGCACCTCGTTTCCCTGTTCCGCAGCCTGGGCCATCACTTCCAGCGGTGAAGGGACTTGAGGTACCTGCGGTGCGACGTCTTGTTGGTCTGACCTGTCCGGTCGGGTTGGAGAACCGATCACAAGGTGGATAGCAAGGAAATAAGGCGCTGAAAACGGAACCTGCGCCAGGATGGGCGCGGCGAGAAATAGGTCGGACAGAAGTTGGGGTGTGTACTGCTGGACAAAATCCGTCGCGAGGTCCACGGCAGAGCTTACGTCCACGATCGCATCATAGATGTGGGAAACAGGGGCATGGTCGCTGAGAACCAGGATGGCCAGATGCTGCCGCGCGGCCTCGTCCTGGTGCGAGCTCAAGAGTTCCCGTACCCAGGGCTCCTGGGAGAGTTCTGGGTGTTCGCCGAGGAACTTCATGTCCTCATGCCAGGTTGGAGTGGAAAGCCACTGTGAGATGAGCTCGGCGCGGGCGTAGTGCTCACGCATCGTCTCTAGAACGGATCCCATTCCCTGTTCGGCGACCGCCTCCAGCAGATCGGTAAGTGCATCGAGCCCCGGGGAAGCTTCCGGGTGCAACTCGCGCAAGGCCGCTAGCGTCTCACGGCCCGGAGTAGTGGCCAATACGCTGTGGACTTCGCGAACCAGTGCCTCACGCTCTTCCCAGTTCGGCGCCCCCAGCCAGCGCTGGACGTGCTCCACCACCCGGGTGTCGAGCTCACACAGCGCCCAGGAAGGCAGTCGGCCGGTGACCTTTTTCAGGATCGACCGTGAGGCTTCCTCTGCGAACAGGGCGTCGGTGAAGCCACGCACATGCCGACGTGCTCTGCCGAGCCAGGCGGCATTGTCACCGTTTTGGACATGTCCGGCGGCAAGTAGCAGGTCTTCGACGGCTCCGGTGCGGTCCTGCCGTGTGCTGCGCCATCGAGCGCGGGAGACCAGCAATTCTGCCTGTACAGCCGGAGGAAGTCCTGTGATGACTTCACTGAAAGCTCGTATCCCTCCGTCAGGATTTCCGGCTTCGCTGTGGTGGTTGGCGAGGTTGTTCAGGGAGCCGGCGAGGTCGGGGAGGAAGGCGGCGGGGTTGGCCTTGGCGAGGGTGCGGCGGATCTTGACGGCTTCGGTGGCGGTGGTCAGTGCGGTGGTGCGGTCTCCGGCTTCGCTGTGGTGGTTGGCGAGGTTGTTCAGGGAGCCGGCGAGGTCGGGGAGGAAGGCGGCGGGGTTGGCCTTGGCGAGGGTGCGGTAGTGGGTGACGGCTTCGGTGGCGGTGGTCAGTGCGGTGGTGCGGTCTCCGGCCTCGCTCTGGTAGGCGGCGAGGTTGTTCAGGGAGCCGGCGAGGTCGGGGAGGAAGGCGGCGGGGTTGGCCTCGGCGAGGGTGCGGTAGTGGGTGACGGCTTCGGTGGCGGTGGTCAGTGCGGTGGT
>NZ_JBXUOY010000315.1:0-5586 GCF_057196705.1 Streptomyces sp. ATLC9
CCGGGCGGTGCGGGGTGCGCCGACACGCAGTGCGCGGTCGCCGCTGCGGATCAGCACCCCGGAGGAGAAGGGGCGCAGCTCGAGCCCGGCCAGACCGGGGCAGCGGCGCAGCTCGGCCCAGCCGGAGAGAAGCGGCCGGCCGCCGCGGTCCAGCCGGTAGCCGTCGACCTCCTCGGTCGCCATCCGGCCCCCGACGGCGCCTGTGGCCTCCAGCACGGTGACGTGCAGCCCGGCGCCGGTCAGATGGTGCGCGGCGGCCAGGCCCGCCAGGCCCGCGCCGACGACGACGACATCGGTGGTCTCCCGGTCTCGGCCGGGACCGGGGCGGAGCGCGCTGCCGGGCATGGGACCTCCCGTGGTCGAAACTGCGGCGCGAGCGGACGTCCGGAGGGGGTCCTGCCCTCCGAAGAAGCGTTCGACGCGCGCTTTCAAGCCGACCCTAGGGAAGCGGGCGATCACGGACAGTCGCGCACGCACCGGGCACGGTCGCACACCGGTCGCGCACGGGTGTACGGCGGTCGCACACCGGTCGAATCCGGCTCGTGCCGCACAGTCCGCCGCCGGTCGCCACCCGCCCGCCACCCGCACGGCCCGGCTGTGAAGCCTCCGTGGGCGCGAGGTCAGCGCAGCGCCGCCCGGACGGCGTCCTCGATACCGGGGAAGGCGAAGACGAAACCGGACTCCAGCAGCCGCCGGGGCAGCACCCGCCGGCTGCCGAGCACATCCGTGGAAAGCTCGCCCAGCGCCGCGCGCAGCACGAACGCCGGTACCGGCAGGACCGCCGGGCGGTGCAGCACCCGGCCCATCGCGGCGGCCACCTCTCGCTGGGTGACCGGCTCGGGCGCGGTCAGGTTGACCGGCCCGGACAGCCCCCCGGTGTCCAGCAGATGCCGCAGCGCGGCGATGTGGTCGTGCAGCGCGATGTGGCTCCAGTACTGCCGGCCGCTGCCCAGCGGTCCGCCCAGCCCGGCCCTGAAGACCGGGAACAGCCGTCCCCACGCCCCGCCGGTGCGGGAGACCACCAGTCCGGTGCGGGCGTACACGGTGCGGATGCCCGCCTCCTCGGCGGGCGCGGCGGCCTCCTCCCACTCCTGGCAGACACCGGCGAGGAAACCGTGGCCGGGCGGCGCGTCCTCGTCCACGGCGCGGTCGCCGGTGTCGCCGTAGTAGCCGACGGCGCTGCCGACCACCAGGGTGCGCGGCGGGGTGTCGAGCGAGGCCAGGGCCTCGGCGACGGCGGCCGTTCCCAGGACCCGGCTGTCACGGATCTCCCGTTTGTACGCCTCGGTCCAGCGGTGGTCGCCGACGCCCGCGCCGGCCAGGTGCACCGCCGCCTCGCAGCCCACCAGCCCGGCCGCGTCCACGTACTGCCTCCTGGGATCCCACTCCACCTCCTCGCCCGTCCGGGCCGGGCGCCGCACCAGACGCAGCACCTCGTGCCCGTCGGCGCGCAGGGAGTCCACAAGTGCCCGGCCGATGAGACCGGAGGAGCCGGTGACCGCGATACGCATGGGGCAATACTGGTGGACGGCCGGTCCGATGGCGAGGCACAGTGACCGGCATGTCCGCGTCCCCGGCGTTCCCCGGACTCCCCGCGCCCCCTCGTGCGCCCCGCCGCCGAGGAGGACGGCCAGGCCCCGGCGGAACCGGACCGGCGCAACTGGTCGCCGCTGCACGTGGTCACCCCGAGGCCGCGGCCGCCGTACGGCCCGTTCTTCCACGGCGGCAGCCGGCCCCGGGAGTTCCTCGTCGCCGAACGGGAGGGCAGGCCGGTGGGCCACATCAGGCCGGCGCGGCCCGCCCCGCTCGAGAGCAACGGCCACGTCCGCCGGGTCCAGGGACCGGCGGTGGACGGCGCGGTGCGCGGCCGGGGTGTGGGCAGGGCGCCTCGCGGATCACCCTGCGGGCGCTGGGCCACAACGCGCCCGCGCGGGCGCTGTACGCCTCGGAGGGCTTCGCGGTGGAGGGCGTGCCGCCGGGGGAGCTCCCGCTGGAGGACGGTTACGCGGACGACGTGCCGATGGGGCGCTCGCCGGCGCTCTGACCGCCCCGGGCCGCCCGCCGGACAAAATCACCCCCTCGGCGGCCCGAACCGTTCCCACAGCCGGGGGAAGGCCGCGGCCAGGGCCCGGTCGTCCCCGAAGTCCGGGGGTGTGCCCTCCGGCTCCGGGGGCGGGTCGGGCAGGCCGAGTTCGGGCAGCTCCAGGCCGGTGAGCCGCTCGTAGGCGTCGTCCGCGGCGCCGCCGATGTCCTCGCCCTCGCCGTCGACCTCCGGGTCGAAGTCCTCCAGCAGGTGGGCGAGAGAGTCCGGGTCGTGCAGCGAGCCCTCGAACACCTTCCTGCCCTGGCCGACCAGCCAGCAGCGGAAGGAGTCGAAGGCGTCCTCGTCCGCCTCGCCCAGCAGCACCCGGGCCGCGCCCCGCACGTCCGGGCGCCAGGCCCGGTTCACCCTGGCCTCGAAGTGGCGGGCGAAGTCCACGACGGTGTCCGGATCGAGCAGCGTCAGCCGGTCGACGAGCAGTTCGGCGTGGTCGACCGGATCGCCTCCGGCGGCCTCGCGCGTGCTGTCGACCAGCTCCCAGAACTCCGTCTCGTGCATCGTCACGGGACCAAGGATCCGTTCTGCCCGGGCCGCCCGCACGCGGGGCGCCCGACCGGCGTGGCGCCCGCTCCGGACCGGTGGGAGAACCCGGCGGGAGGTGTCCGGTACCGGCGGCATCGCGCCGGGCGCGCACCGGGCGCCCGGCGGCTCGCGGCCGGACGCCCGGCGGTCACCGGTAGAGCCCGGCCATGCGCTCGGCCGCCCGCGCCATGCGCTCGCGCAGCCCGGGCGGGCCGAGCACCTCGCACTCCGGACCGAGGGCGAGCAGCTGGTCGTAGGCGACGTCCAGGGATTCCACGGCCAGGCGGACGGTGGTCAGCCCCTCTTCGTCGGTCTCCCCCCGCGCCAGTGCCTCCTCGGCCGCCGCCCGGTCGGCGGCGTGCCGCAGTGCGCGCCTCCCGGCCTCGGTCAGCCGCACCACGACGGTCTCGTGCAGGATCGAGCGGGCGAAGGCCGCGGCCCGCTCCTCCCAGAAGCCGGGCAGGTCGAAGTCCGCCTCACGTTCGAACCGCCCCTCCAGCGGGGTGACGGAGCCGAAGCGGTCCACCCGGTAGACGCGAGGGTCACGGTCGGCGCGGGCGACGAGATACCACACACCCGCCTTGAGCACCAGGCCGTACGGCTCCAGCGTCCGCTCCGCGCCGGAGCCGTCCCGGCGGCGGTAGTGCGCGACGACCGGCCGGTCGTCCCACACGGCCCGGGCCAGCACCGGCAGCGCCTCCGGGGTCCCGGTGGGCCGCCACCATCCCGGGGCGTCCAGATGGAATCGCTGCGCCGCGCTGCGCGGGGCGTCCGCCAGCTCGGGCGTGAGGGCCGCGGCCACCTTCAGCCTGGCGGCCGAGGCCGCGTCCGCCAGGCCCATCTCCCGCAGCGCGGAGGGCACCCCGGACAGGAACAGCGCCTCCGCCTCGTCGCGCCCCAGACCCGTCAGCCGGGTGCGGTAGCCGCCGACCAGCCGGTAGCCGCCGGCCCGCCCCCGGTCGGCGTAGACGGGGATCCCCGCCTCCGACAGGGCCAGCGCGTCGCGGGCGACGGTGCGCTCGGAGACCTCCAGCCGCTCGGCCAGTTCGGCGGCGGTCATCGACCGCCGCGTCTGGAGCAGCAGCACCATCTCGATCAGCCGGGCAGCACGCATAGGCCCATCATCCCCGCCGGAGCGCGCGGCGCGGCGCGCGCTGTTAGCGTGCTGTCAACCCGCAGGGACAAAAGCCTAGGAACGTCTCATATGGCCACCGAATCCAGCAGCACCCCGACGACTCCGCCGCCCCGAGCCCAGTGGGGGACCCGTACGGGCTTCCTGCTGGCGGCGATCGGCTCGGCCATCGGGCTCGGCAACATCTGGCGCTTCCCCTCCGAGGCCTACAAGAACGGCGGCGGGGCGTTCCTGCTGCCCTATCTGATCGCCCTGGTGACGGCGGGCCTGCCGCTGCTGATCCTGGAGTACACGCTCGGCCGCCGCTACCGGAAGTCCCCGCCGGGCGCGTTCCGCGGACTGTCCGGTCCGGCGCAGGCGATCGGCTGGTGGCAGGTGGCGGTCTCCTTCGTCATCGCCGCCTACTATGCCGTGATCCTGGCCTGGGCGGTGCGCTACGTGGGCTTCTCGGTGGGCGAGCAGTGGGGCGGGGATCCGAACGCCTACTTCTTCGGCGACTTCCTGCGCACCGCCGAGCGGCCCGGCTGGATCTCCTCCTACGTCGGCGGCGTCTTCTGGCCGCTGCTGGTCATCTGGATCGCGGTCCTGGCCGTCCTGGCCATGGGGGTGCGGCGCGGCATCGAACTGGCCAACCGGATCTTCATCCCGCTGCTGGTGGTCTTCTTCGCCGTCCTGGTGATCCGCGCGGTCACCCTGGACGGCGCCGGGACCGGCCTGGACGCGCTGTTCTCACCCGACTGGGGGGCGCTGGCCGAGGGCGGTGTCTGGGTCGCCGCCTACGGGCAGATCTTCTTCTCCCTCTCGGTCGGCTTCGGCATCATGATCACCTACGCCTCCTACCTGCGCCGCCGCGCCGACCTCACCGGCTCCGCGCTGGTCGCCGGGTTCGCCAACAGCTCCTTCGAACTCCTGGCGGGCATCGGGGTCTTCGCCACCCTCGGCTTCCTCTCCGCCGCCAGCGGCACACCGGTGGGGGAGACCGTCACCGACGGCATCGGCCTGGCGTTCATCGCCTTCCCGACGATCATCTCCAGCATGCCGCTGGGCACCCTGTTCGGCCTGCTGTTCTTCGGCTCCCTGGCGATCGCCGGCTTCACCTCGCTGATCTCCATCGTGGAGGTGGTGGTCGCCTCGGTGCAGGACAAGACCGGCATCGGGCGCCTCCCGGCCGTGCTCGGTGCCGGCGGGCTGACGGCCCTGGTCTCCATCCTGCTCTTCCCCACCGACAGCGGGCTGTACCTGCTGGACTCCGCCGACCACTTCATCAACCGCTACGGCATCGCCCTGGCCTCCCTGGTCGCGGTGATCGTCATCGCCTGGGTGCTGCGCAGGCTGCCGGTGCTCCAGCGGGACGCGGACGCCACCTCCGCCATCCGGCTGGGCGTGTGGTGGCGTCTGGCGCTGGGGGTCGTCACCCCGCTGGTGCTGGGCTGGATGATGGTGGACAGCCTGCGCTCGGAGTTCGACGAGAACTACGGGGGATACCCGTCCGGCTTCCTGTTCTGGTCCGGGTGGGCGGTCGCCCTGGGGGCGCCGGCCTTCGGCGTGCTGGCCTCCCTGCTCCCCTGGCCGCGCGGCACGGGGCCGGCGGGTACGGAACCCTCGGGGCCGGGCGGCCCCGAGGAGAGCCGGCCGGGCACGCCCGGGGAAGGGAGGTACTGATGTCGGCGGGTGCCGTCGTGATGATGATCGTCGCCATGGCCGTGGTGTGGGGCGGGCTGCTCGCGGCCGTCCTCAGGCTCCGTGGCCACACCGAGGAGTACTGACACCCCCGGGCGCGGGGTCCCCCGGGCCGGAGCGGGGCCGGGCGCGCCTCCCGGCAGGTGGGAGG
>NZ_JBXUOY010000316.1:0-5465 GCF_057196705.1 Streptomyces sp. ATLC9
GAGCTGGCGCGGCAGCGCGAGGCCCTGGCCGGTGGTGACGAGCGTTACCTGCCGGCCCGCGACCGCGGTCCGGTGCGGCGCCACGCCCGCGACTTCGTCGACGCCAAGTGGCATGTCGCGGAGTTCTTCCTGCCGCTGGCCGTGGTGATCCTGATCCTGAACATGATGCCGTCGATACAGGTGAAGAACGCCTCCCTGCTGCTGTGGCTGGGCGTCATCGTGATGATCGTCGTCGACTCCGTCCTCACCGGCTTCCGGCTGAAGAAGACCCTGGCCGAGCGCTTCCCCGACGAGAACCGGCGCGGCGCGGTGGCCTACGCGCTGATGCGCACCCTCCAGATGCGCCGTATGCGTCTGCCCAAGCCGCAGATCGCCCGCGGCGAATCCCCCCGCCGCTGACCGCGCGCAGTGGAGCCCTTATCCCGGCGGATCGCCGGCGGACCACCGACGGACCCGGTGATGGACACAGCCGTACGACACGACGGACACCACGGAGACGCGCCCCGCGGCGGTCTGCGCCACGACGACGCCGTGGGGCAGGCGCTGCTGGCCCGGCAACTGGAGGAGCAGATCGCCTCGCGCTTCCCCGTGGGGCGGCGGCTGCGCGTGCTGGATGTGGCGCTGCGCCACGGGCTGCTGGCGCTGGCGCTGGCGCGCGCCGGGCACGAGGTGACCGGGCTGGAGTCCGACCCCAAGCTGGCGGACACCGTGCGGCGGAGCCTGGAGGGGGAGCCGGCGGGCATACGGGAGCGGATGCGCGTCGTCTCCGGTGACAGCCGCAGCACCGGCGCGCACTTCCTGCCCGGCTCCTTCGACGTGGTGCTCTGCCACGGAGTGCCGGCCCCCGGCGACGAGGTGGGCCCGCTGCTGGCCGGGCTGGGCCGGGTGCTGGCCCCGGGCGGGCTGCTGTCGCTGCTGGTGCCGAACGGCGAGGCGGCGGCCATGCGGCCGGGGCTGGCCGGCGACTGGGCCGGGGCCCTGGACCGTCTCGTCCCGCCCGGCCCCGCCGAGCGCGCCCTGCGCCGCGAGGCGCTGACCGCCACCCTGGCCGGGATGAGCACCCCGGTGCACAGGTGGTACGGGGTGCGGGTCTTCACCGGCGAGGACTGCGCCCTGCCCGCCGGTGAGGCCGGTCAGCGGCTGCTGGCCGCCGAGGAGCGGGCCGGGCGCACCGACCCGTACCGGGCGGTGGCGGCGCTGCTGCACCTGTGCGCCGTGCGCGGCTGAGCGCCCGGCCCCCGTGCGAACCCGTACGGGGGCCGGACATGTCACGGTTTCCGGCGGCTTCCGGAGGGAACCCGGAGTGCCATGGTCCAGACCGGGCGCGGCCCGGTCGTGCCGGACCGCCCAGATGCGCGCAGTGCCTGCGCGAGACCAGCGGAAGACCGACGAGGGGGCATCCGTTCCCATGACCCGTTCCCCACGGCGCGGCGGGCGCCGTGCCGGCGCCGCCGCTCTGTGCGCGGCCGCCGTGCTGCTCGCCGGCTGCACCGGCTCGGACTCCTCAGAAGGCTCCGGTGCCTCGCCCTCCCCCAGCGCCACCGTCCCCGTGCCGGCCTCGGCCGGCGATCTGCAGGAGTCCTTCCAGAAGGTGGTGGACCAGGTCCTGCCGTCCGTCGTCCAGGTCACCACCGGGGAGGGGCTGGGTTCGGGCGTGGTCTACGACGACGAGGGCCACATCGTCACCAACGCCCATGTGGTGGGGGACGCCGAGCGGTTCCGGATCACCACGGCCACCGGGCAGGACGAGCTGGACGCGGAACTGGTGGCCGGCTATCCGGAGGAGGATCTGGCAGTGGTCCAGCTCACCGATCCCCCCAGCGGCCTCCGCCCGGCGACCTTCGGGGACTCCGGTGAGCTGGAGGTCGGCCAGATCGTCCTGGCCATGGGCAATCCGCTGGGGCTCTCCTCCAGCGTCACCGAGGGGATCGTCTCGGCCACCGGCCGCGCTCTCGACGAGGGCAGCGCCGAGACCACCATCGGCAACCTGATCCAGACCTCCGCCCCGATCAACCCCGGCAACAGCGGCGGTGCGCTGGTCGATCTCTCCGGCCGCGTCATCGGCGTCCCCACCCTGGCCGCCCGTTCCCCCGGCGGGGGCGGCGGCGCGGCGCCCGGCCTGGGCTTCGCCATCCCCTCCGACACCGTCCGGCACCTGGCCGACCAGATGATCGAGCACGGCGAGGTGGTCGACTCCGACGAGGCGGCGATCGAGGCGACGGTGCGCACCGTCCTGAGCGGGGACTACCGGCCCGCCGGGGTGGCGATCGTGGAGGCCCGGGAGGGTGGCGCGGCGGACGAGGCCGGGCTCCGGGCGGGCGACGTGATCGTCGGGCTCGGCGGCGAGGACATCACGGACACCACCGCACTGGCGAAGGCACTGGCCTCGCACGAGCCGGGCGACGAGGTGAAGCTCACCTACCGGCGCGACGGCGAGGAGCGGACCGCGGCGGTCACGCTGGGTGAGCGCTGACGGGCCCGGCCGCCCCGGCCCCGTGGGGTGCGGCGCCCGGTACGCGGGGGTGCGGCCCCGGCGGGGCGGCCCCCGCGCACCCGGCTCTCAGGCCTCCTCGGCCGCGCTCAGGCTCATGGGCCCGTAGACCTCGGTGCCGTCCTCCAGCAGCCTCACCTGCTCGACGCCGCCCTCCAGCAGTTCCCTCCAGGTCTCGCCGATCCAGCTCTCCGCGTCCCCCTGGGTGGAGAACTCCTCCGGTTGGACGGCCGGTTCCGTCTCCGTGCCGTCGGCCTTCTCGAACCGCCACGTCCACGCCATGTGCGCCTCCCCTGTCCCTCGTCCGTTCCCTGTCCGCGGCTCGTCCCCGGGCCGTACCGCACCGGGCGCCGCCGTACGCTTCAGTGATCCTGTCCCGCTGTCCGCAGAGTAGGCCCTGGCCGGCCGATCCGCGCGGACCGGCCCCTCCCCTCCCCCCTCGCGCGGCGGCCCGGCGGGCGCGAGACGATCGTGGCGTGGAACTGACTCTGCTCGGCACCGGCGCCCCCGCCGGCCTCCCCCGGCCCGGCTGCACCTGCGCGGCCTGTGCCACCGCCGCCCGTGCCCGGGCTCGGGCGGCGACCGCGCTGCTCGTGGACGGCGTCCTGCTGCTCGATCTGACCCCCGGCCCCGCCCGGGCGGCCGCCCGGGCGGGGAGTTCGCTGCACGGTGTGCGGCAGGGGCTGCTGTCCCGGCCCCGCCAGGGGCCCGCGCCCGAGGCCCCGGCCGGGCTGCCCGCGCCGGTGCGGATGCCCGACGGGCGGGGGCTGACGCTGATCAGCGGCCACCGGGCACGGGCGGTGGCGCTGGACGCGCCGGGCACCGGGTACGAGATCGGCGGGCCCGACGGCGAGCGCCTGCTGTACCTGCCGCCGGGAGCCGGGCCCGTGGACCTGCCCCGCGACGGTTCCCGTGCCCCGTACGCCCTGGTGCTGATGGACGTCCTGGGCCGCCCCGACGCGCTCGCCCGGCTGCGGGCGGCCGGGGCCGTGGGCCCGACCACCGACGTGCTGGCCGTCCACATCGACCACGACGTGCCGCCCGGCGCGGAGCTGCACCGGCGGCTGGCCGCCGCGGGGGCCCGTACCGAGCCGGACGGCGCCACGGTGGTGGTCGGCGACTACCGGGCGGTCCCCGACCTGCCCCGGCGCACGCTGGTCCTGGGGGGCGCGCGCTCGGGCAAGTCCGCCGAGGCCGAACGCCGGCTGGCGGCCTTCCCGGACGTGCTGTACGTCGCCACGGGCGGCGCCCGGGACGGCGACCGGGAGTGGGCGGCGCGGGTGGCCGCGCACCGGGAGCGCCGCCCGCCCACCTGGCACACGGCCGAGACCTGCGATCTGGTGCCGCTGCTCACCGCCGGGGACGCCTCCGCGGTGCTGATCGACTGCCTGGCCCTGTGGCTGACCGACGCGATGGACCGCGCCGGCGCCTGGGACGACGACCGCTGGAGGAGCGGCGAGGCCCCCCGGGCGCTGGCCGGGCGGACCGGCGCCCTGGTCGCGGCCTTCCGCGCCGCCTCCCGGACGGTGGTCGCGGTCAGCAACGAGGTCGGTTCGGGCGTGGTGCCCGCCACCGCCGCGGGCCGCCGCTTCCGCGACGAGCTGGGCCGGCTGAACGCGGCGGTGGCGGCCGAGTGCGAGCACGTCCTGCTGGTCACGGCGGGCACCGCTCTGCCGCTGCGGGGCTGAGCACCGGCCGGGAGCCGGGCGGGGAACGGTAGTGTCGGCCGCATGAGCGACGGCAGCCTGAACCTCGACGACTTCGGCGACCTCATCGAACGTCCCGACAGCGGCGTCCGCCGGGACGCCGAGGAGCGGCGCGCCAGGACCGGCCTGCCGGCCGGGGCACTGGGGCGGCTGGACGAACTGGGCGAGTGGCTGGCGGCGGCGCAGGGCCGCGTCCCCGTGGAACCGGTGTCGCGGCCGAAGGCCGTGCTGTTCGCCGGTGATCACGGGGTGGCCCGCCTGGGCGTCTCCGCCCGGCCCGCCGGGGGCGCGCACGCCCTGGTGCGCGCCGCCCTGGACGGCACGAGCCCGGCGGCCGTGCTGGCACGCCGTCTCGACGTGCCGCTGCGGATCGTCGACATGTCACTGGACTGCGACCCGGGCGAGCTGCCCGCGGAGGTCACCGGCCACCGGGTGCGGCGCTCCGGCGGAAGCCTGGACACCGAGGACGCCCTGACCGCCGAGGAGGCCGAGCGCGCCTTCCGGGCCGGCATGGCAGTCGCCGACGAGGAGGCCGACTCCGGGACCGACCTGGTGGTCCTGGGCGATATCTCCGTCGGCGGCACCACGGCGGCCGGGGTGCTGGTCGCCGCGCTGTGCGGCACCGACGCCTCCGTGGTCACCGGCCGCGGCGGCGGGCGCGTCGACGACCTCGCCTGGATGCGCAAGTGCGCGGCGATCCGCGACGGGCTGCGCCGCGCCCGGCCCGTCCTGGGGGACCAGCTGAGGCTGTTGGCGACCGTCGGCGGGGCGGACCTGACCGCGATCACCGGTTTCCTGCTCCAGTCGGCCGTGCGCCGCACCCCCGTGGTCCTCGACGGCGTGGTCTGCGCCGCGTGCGCGCTGGTCGCCCAGCGCGTGGCGTTCCGGGCGCCGGACTGGTGGCTGGCCGGGTCGGCGAGCGGGGAGCCCGCACAGGCCAGGGCGCTGGACCGGATGGCGCTCGACCCGCTGCTGGACCACGGCGTCACCGCGGGCGAGGGCACCGGCGCGCTGCTCGCCCTCCCCCTGGTCCGGGCCGCGGCCGCGCTGGCGGCGGAGCTGCCGGCGGGTCAGGAGCGGGAGGACTCCGCGGTGGTGGCGCCGGACGCGGACCGGACCGGCGCCGAGCGGATGCCCGACGCCACCTGAGCCCGTACGCCGGCCGTCCTCTCGCAGGCAGAACGCAGGAGAGCCCGTGGACACCGTCCCGCAGCCGCCGCCCGGCCCGCGGTCGCCCGGCCCGCCGCCACCCGGCCAGCCACCAGTCC
>NZ_JBXUOY010000317.1:0-5445 GCF_057196705.1 Streptomyces sp. ATLC9
TGGTCAATCTGGCGCAGACGCCACCAGGCAACAGCCCGACACAGCCACTACCGACGACGATCCGTCGACGAACCCGCTGGATAGATCACGAAACCGCACTGGAGTACTAGAGGCGCTTCTGCGGGGTCGTCGGCGTCCCGGCGCGGTAGCGCTCCACCGTCCGGCGCGAGACGCTCAGGCGCTCCGCCAGAGCCTTGGTCGACCCCTTCGACCGCGTGAGAAGGAATTTCACCTGAGCCTTTGCGGATTTCGGCGCGGGTCGGGTGAACACCTTTCGCTCCGCCCGCGTGAGGGCCTCCAGGACCTTGCCGCGGCGCGGGGCCGGCTGCTGCTCGTCATCGCTCATGCGGACCAGTCCGCCATGGCCAGCCTGTGGACAGAGGCCGGTGCCCGCGCAGGTCGCGCCGGGCGTCGCGTCCCGGCGTCCGTCCGTACGGTGGGAGCATGACGACGTCCTCCGCCCCCGAGCCGGTGCCGGTGCCCATCCGGGTGCTGCTGCCCAGGGATCAGGAGGTCGTCGCCCACCTGTGGTCCCGGCGCCAGGTGCCCGACGGCTGAAAGTACGAAGTTGGCCTACTGGCGTACCGAAACGGCCCCGGGGACTCGATGGAGCCTGCCGAGTACCGGGTCTGGGTGCGCGCTCCGGGCCACGTACGGCCCGTGGCACCGATTACCTGAAGTCGCCCTCGCCCGCCCAGGAGGCGCTGGGGTCGCGGCGGCCGTCCGGCTGGGTACTGGCGAAGGCCGGCGACCGCGGGCCCGGCCGGGTGCGAAGAGGCACCGGCCGGAGCGCCGGTGCTGCCGCTGGACCGGGCACTGGATGCAGCCGAGCAGCCGGGTGTACGGCTGTGCTCGCTGTGCGGCGCCGCTGCCAAGCTGGACCCCGTCCTCAAGGGCCTCGAGTACGGCTTCGAGAGCGGCGAATAGACCCGTACTCGCGTATTTGTACGATTATTCGCTTCCACGTGCGAGTACGCAGGGGACGCTGTCAGACTCCGCTGCCACCATCCGGGCATGGCCCAGATCAGCCCCCGGCTCGCCCGCACGTACTTCGCGGAGATCTCCGCCGCATCCGCCCTCCCGCTCGACCCGGACGACTTCGTACACATGGTGCGGCGGCGCCAGCACGGCCACGTCGTCATCGGCGACATCGCGATCCGCTGCTACAAGAACAGGTCGAAGTGGACGTACGACGAACGGGACATCCGACGCGCTGCCCAGGCATTCGCTGACTTCCGCCTGGACCCCGGCGACGTCGTCGAGTTCCACGTGCCGCCCTACCGCGAGCGTGACGACCAGGACCCGGAGGAACGAGGGCGAGCCGACTGGCGGGAGACGATCGCCTCCTGGATGTACTGGCACGCCCGCCACAGACACCAGGAGCAGCGGCACTACGACGACTGGAACGACAGCTGGCAACGCATCGGTGCCCACGGGCTGTCCGGTGACCTGACCTGGGAAGAGTTCACCGCGGCCTACAGCGGACGCCGCCAGAACATCGCCAACACCCAGCCGCTGGAGCTGATGACCTGCTCCGGCGGCAGCCTGCTCTTGCCGAGGGCCTACGCCGAGCTCCTCGACCGGTGGGAGCAGGTGACGGAGGACCTGGTCGCCCGTGCCCGGACCTGTAGCCGCTGCCGCAACCAGGGCCCGCGCTGGGGTGCATGGCGCACGCCAAGCCCCCTCGGCTACGTCACCCTGTGCCCGCCGTGCTCGGGAGCCACCTTCCAGGGGACTGTAAAACGTTCGGTGTAACTCCTGAGCAAGGAAGATGCATCGATGACCAGTGAGAACGTGACCGAGACCGAGACCGTCAAGGCCGTCGAGCCGCAGTCGGCGAGGGGTGTGGACAACCAGCTGATCGACGAGCTGGTGGGCCGCGCTCAGGCCGAGGGCCTGCAGCTGACCGGCGAGGGCGGGCTGCTCCAGCAGTTGACCAAGCGGCTCCTGGAGTCCGCTCTCGAAGGCGAGATCACCGACCACCTCGGCTATGGCAAGCACGACCCGGCCGGGAAGAACGGCGGCAACAGCCGCAACGGCACCCGGGCCAAGACCGTGCTGACGGACGTCGGCCCGGTGGAGATAGCCGTGCCCCGCGACCGCGAGGGCAGCCTCGAGCCGAAGATCGTCAAGAAGCGGCAGAAGCGCCTGACCGGCGTGGACGAGATGGTGATCTCGCTGTCCGCGAAAGGTCTGACGACCGGTGAGGTCCAGGCCCATCTGGCCGAGGTCTATGGCGCCGACGTCTCCCGGCAGACGATCTCCACGATCACCGACAAGGTCATGGACGGCATGGCCGAATGGCTTCAGCCGGCCCCTGGACGCCGTCTATCCGGTGGTCTTCATCGACGCGATCCACGTCAGGATCCGCGACGGTGCCGTGGCCAACCGGCCGATCTATGTGGCCCTGGCCGTCACCGTCGAGGGTCGGCGGGACATCCTGGGCCTGTGGGCCGGCGACGGTGGAGAGGGCGCCAAGCACTGGATGCACATTCTCACCGAGCTCAAGAACCGCGGCGTGAACGACGTCCTCATGCTCGTCTGCGACGGGCTCAAGGGCCTGCCCGAGGCCGTGGAGACCGTCTGGCCGCGAACGACCGTCCAGACCTGCGTGGTCCACCTGCTGCGGAACTCCTTCCGCTACGCCGCCCGCCAGGACTGGGACAAGATCGCCAAGCTTCTCAAGCCGGTCTACACCGCGGCGACCGAGGAAGCCGCACTCGAGCGGTTCGCCGAGTTCGCCGACGCGTGGGGCAAGAAGTATCCGGCGATCGTGAGGCTCTGGGAGAACGCGTGGGAAGAGTTCACCCCGTTCCTCCGGTTCGACACCGAGATCCGCCGCATCGTCTGCACCACCAACGCCATCGAGTCGGTGAACGCCCGCATCCGGCGAGCGGTCAAGGCCCGCGGCCACTTCCCGAACGAGCAGGCCGCGTTGAAGTGCGTCTACATGGCCATCATGTCGCTGGACCCCACCGGCAAGGGCCAGGCCCGCTGGACCATGCGCTGGAAGACCGCCCTGAACGCCTTCGACATCACCTTCGACGGCCGTCTGTCGGCAGCCCGTCAGTAACCCTCAACAACCTTGGTTACACCGCTCGTTTGACAGACCCGGGTCTTCCGCACGTGGGTGGTGTCGGCGTCGAGGGGGGTGCCGTCAGTGGTGATCGGTGTGATCTCCGGGACCGGGGCGCCGTGCCGGTCGACGAGGGTGGAGTGGGTCTCGCCGGGTGCGAAGGCGTGGCGTTCCCCCCACTGGCGCAGGGTGAGGATGACGGGGAAGAGGGCGTGGCCGGCGTCGGTGAGTATGTACTCCCGGCGGCGGCCCGACTGTGCGGTGCGCTGGGCGAGGAGTCCGTGAGCGGTGAGCTTGCGGAGGCGGTCGGTGAGGATGTTGCGGGCGATGCCGGTGCGTCGCCGGAATTCGGTGAACGATCGTGCTCCGTCCATCGCGTCGCGGATGACGAGAAGACTCCACCGGTCGCCGACGAGGTCGAGCGTGCGGGCGACGGGGCAGTCGGGGTCGGTCCAGCCGGTGTCCGGGGCGCGCCCGGTGCTGCGTGACATGCCACCTCCCATAGGTTGCGGATTGAAACCATCATGCCGTACCGTCGGATCAGTTGCAATTTGCTACCGATTGGGGTTGGGGCGTAATGGACGTATGGCGGCGACTGCTGCTCGCAGTGGTGTGTGGTGTCGCTGTGGCGAGCATCTATGCCGCACAGCCGGTTCTGGAGCCGATGGGGCGTGACCTCGGCGTGCCGGCAGAACTGGCGGGATGGATCGTCGCGACCGGACAGTTCGGCTACCTGGCGGGACTGGTGCTGCTGGTACCGCTCGGTGACGTGGTCGACAGACGTCGGCTCATCGCCGTGCACCTGGCGATCACCGCAGGGGGAATGCTCCTGACGGCCTCGGCGTCAGCCGCGTGGGCGGCCTTCGCGGGACTCGCGCTGGCCGGGGTGTTCGCGGTCGTGGTGCAGACCACGGTGGCCTACGCCGCGTCGGTCTCGGAGCCCGCCGAACGCGGACGGAACATCGGTGTCGTGACCTCGGGAGTCGTGGTCGGCATCCTGGGCGCGCGGGTCGTCACCGGCGCGCTCGCCGACGTGTGGGGCTGGCGCAGCGTCTATGCCGTGCTCGCGGCGCTGTCACTCGGGCTCGCGGCCCTCGTCCTCGCCGCACTGCCGCCGGAGGAGCGTCCCGGCCCGCCCACGGAGTACCGGCAGGTTGTCGCCTCGCTCGGTGGACTGTTCGGGCAGCGCCTCTTCCTGACACGCGGGCTCATCGCGTTCTTCCTGTTCGCGTCCTTCGGAACGCTGTGGAGCGGACTGTCCCTGCCGCTGATGGACACACCGTGGCAACTCAGCGAGAGTCAGGTCGGACTGTTCGGCATCGCCGGACTGGCCGGCGCACTCGGCGCGGCACGTGCCGGGCGGTGGGCGGACGCAGGGCGGGCGGTCCCGGTCACCGGCCTCGCGCTCGCCCTGCTGGTCCTCTCGTGGGCGGCGATCGCGCAGCTGCCGTGGTCGCTGTGGCTCCTCATCGCCGGCATCGTGGTCCTCGACTTCGCGGTCCAGGCCGTGCACGTGAGCAACCAGCACCTGCTCACCACCGCGCATCCGGAGCGCGTCAGCAGCGTCATCGGGGGCTACATGGTCTTCTACTCACTCGGCTCCGCTCTCGGTGCGGCCGCGACCACCGCCGTCTTCGCTGCCGGCAGCTGGGCGGGATCCAGCCTCCTCGGGGCCGGGTTCGCAGCCTGCGCGCTGGCCGTCTGGGCGGCCGACAGGCGATCGCACCGCGGCGGCGCGAACCTCCGGTCCGAGAAAGCGAGGACGCACCGGGCGCGGGAGGGGGCGCGAGAGGCTGAACAAGCCGTGCAACCGGTGAACGACTTCAGGGTTCCCTGACCGCCCCCTTGCCGTCGTCGAGGCCACTGCCCGCCAGGCGCGCCGGGTGACCCAGACCCAGGGTGCATCCGCGGCCGCCGGTCCGCTCCGTGAAGTCAACCGTCCGGTCGGGCTTGAACGCCGACTCCGCTGGCCCTCGAACCCGAGCCCACTGATGGGTGAGGAGAGCGCGGCGGAGCCCCTCGGGAATGAGAGACCCTTTGCGGCCTGCCCGGACAGAGCTTCCTGTAGGCGGTACCAGGAAGAGCGGCAAGAGCCCTGCGGAGGGGGAAAGCCGAGGCGGGCTGGCAGAGGACCCGGTGTTTCCGCGCAAGTGCCGGTCGGTGATATTCGAGGGAATTATTGAGCGGGAACTGGTGGGTTGCTTGTTCGTTGATCGGGTGTGGTCGAGGTTGGAGATGCGCGGCGGTTGATGCCTGCGGAGCGGGAAGTGGTGCGACTGCGGGTGGTGGCCGCGCTGGAGTCCGGTGCGGTGCGTACCTACCGGCAGGCGGCCGAGGTGTTCGGCGTCTCGGAGCGGTCGGTGGGCACC
>NZ_JBXUOY010000318.1:0-5440 GCF_057196705.1 Streptomyces sp. ATLC9
CGCGGGCCGGCGCGCCACCCCCGGGGCCGGCGCAGACCAGCCCCCCCCGGGCCCGGCGCCGGTGCCCACGGTTCGCACAGTTTGTTTCACGCGGCCCTTACCGCCCGTACCGCCCGCCGTACCGGCGCCGCGTCACGGGCGCAGGATCAGCCGGACCGGATTGCCCTCCTTACGCAGCAGCCGGTCCACCGCCTCCCCCGCCTCCGCCAGCGGCAGCACCCCGCTGACCGACCGCGAGAGGTCCAGCCGGTGCCGCCGTACCAGCTCGACGAGCTGCACCACGTGCTCGTCGGAGGAGCCGTAGTGGCCCAGCACCCGCTGCTGGAAGTAACTGAAGGCGGTGCCGTCGCTGATGGTCAGCGGCCGGTCGGTGAGCCCGACCAGCACCAGCCTGCCGCCCGGGCCCAGGCAGCGCACCGCCTGCTCCCGCACCGCCGGCGCTCCGGCGAAGTCGAAGGCGAAGGCCAGCCCGGCCCCGCCGGTCTCCCCCCGCACCCGGGCGGGCAGCCCGGGATCGTCCGAGGAGAGGGCCAGGTCGGCGCCGGAGGCCAGGGCCCGCTCGCGCGCCTCGGCCAGGGGGTCGACCGCGATGACCGGTGCGGCGCCGACCAGGCGCAGCAGTTGCACACCGTGCACGCCCAGGCCGCCCGCACCCCAGACGCCGGCCGGGCGCGCGGGCTCTGTGCGGGCGGTGGCGGTGATGGCGGCCCACGGGGTGGACACCGCGTCCGGGATGATCGCGGCCTGTTCGAAGGGCAGCTCGTCGGGGATCTCCACCAGCGTCGGCCCGGCCGCCACCGCGTACTCGGCCCAGCCGCCGTCGTAGTCCACCCCGCGGGTCCACACCACCCCGTCCCGCTCCTCACCGGCCTGGAGCAGGACACGCTGTCCCGGCCGCCACCGGGTCACACCCGCGCCCGGCTCGGCGACGACGCCCGCGACCTCGTGGCCCAGGGTGACGGTGTCCCCCCGCAGGTACAGCGGGGTGAGCGTGCCGTCGATCAGGTGCATGTCCGACAGGCAGACGCCCGCGGCCTCCACTTTGACCAGCACCTCCCCCGGCCCGGGCCGCGGGGTGGGCACCTCCTCCACCGAGAATGCGCGCGTCCTCACGTCCAGCCGTCCGGCGAGCACGGTGACCACCCGTTTCCCCCATCGGTGCCTGCGATCGTCCTGCGTCCCCGCCGCAGTACCCGCGCAGGGATCGGGGAACCCGCCCGGCACCCGGTTTCACGCTCCGGAGGCGCCGGCCCGGCCCCGGGCGGGGATCTCCTCCGCCCCGGGCGGCGGACCGGGCGGGGTCCCGTCGCCGAAGGGCCGGCCGCCCAGCTCCTCGCGGTGGTGCGGGGTCAGCCACCCGGAAAGGTCCGGGCCCAGCGGCACGATCTGGGTGGGGTTGATGTCGGTGTGCACCTGGTAGTAGTGGCGCTTGATGTGGTCGAAGTCGACCGTGTCGCCGAAGCCGGGGGTCTGGAAGAGATCACGGGCGTAGGCCCACAGCACCGGGTCCTCGGTCAGCTTGTTGCGGTTGCACTTGAAGTGGTTGTGGTAGACCGCGTCGAAGCGCACCAGAGTGGTGAACAGCCGCACGTCGGCCTCGGTGATGGTGTCCCCCACCAGGTAGCGGCGGCCGGCCAGACGTTCGGAGAGCCGGTCCCAGCAGGCGAAGAGGTTGCGGTAGGCGCGTTCGTAGGCCCGCTCGCTCTTGGCGAAACCGGTCAGGTACACACCGTTGTTCAGGTTGCGGTAGACATCCGCCATCACCTCGTCGATCTCGTCGCGCAGCGGCTCGGGGTACAGGTCGGGCGCGCCGTCGCGGTGCAGCGCGGTCCACTCGGTGGCCAGGTCGAGCGTGATGCGCGGGTAGTCGTTGGTGACGAGCACGCCGCTGGGGACGTCCACGACGGCCGGGACGCTGACGCCCCCGTCGTAGCCGGGCTCGCGGGCGGTGTACGCCTCGCCGAGGAAGGCGATGTCCAGCACCGGGTCCCGGCCGTCCGGGTCCAGGGTGAAGCGCCAGCTCCGCTCGTCCTGCAGGGGGTCGGTGACCGCCAGGGAGATCGCGCCCTCCAGGCCGAGCAGCCGCCGCGCCACCAGGGCGCGGCTCGCCCAGGGGCAGGCCCGGCTGACCACCAGCCGGTACCGTCCGGCCTCGACCGGCCAGCCGTCGGCGCCGTCGGCCGTGATGCGGTCGGTGAAGTGGCTCGGGGACCTCTTGTACTCGGCTGTCGTGCTGCCGGGGTTGCCGACGCTGGTCGTCATGGGCGCTGCCTTCCTCTCGGACTCGGGGCTCCCGGGCGGCGGGGCGCGGGATCCGGACGCCTACCCGCTTCCGCGCCCCGGCACCCGTGCGCCCGGCGGCCGCGCCCGCTCCCGGGTCCGTCGGCGCCGGGCGGCGGCACACGTACTCGTCGACCGCCCCGCCGGCCGCCTCGGGGCCGGCGGGGAGCGCCGGGCCGGTTCCGGTCTCGGTGCCCGTACGGCCCGGCATCGGCCCCCGGCGGGCACGGCGGGCGGGCGCGGATCAGTCCAGGCCGAGTGCGGCCAGGTGCCGGGCGAAGGGGACGACGGTCTCCGTCTCCCCGGCTTCGTCGGCCGCGCCGTTCGACCCGTTCGCATCGTTCGCCTCGTCCGTCCCGGCCGCATCCGCCGTACCGGCCCTCTCGGCGGGACGCGGCCGGGCCCCGGCCAGTTCCGCCAGCTCCTCCCCCGCCCGTTCGATCCGGGCCGACAGCTCGCCCGCCCTGTCGTCCACACCACCCCGGTCCTCGGAGGCGGCGTAGACGGCGGTGGGGACGGTGACCGCCCGCAGATAGGCGAACATCGGACGCATGGCGTGCTCGATGACCAGGGAGTGCCGCGGTGTACCGCCGGTCGCGGCCATCAGGACCGGCTTGCCGCGCAGCGCGGTGTTGTCGATGACGTCGAAGAAGGACTTGAACAGGCCGCTGTAGGAGGCGGTGAAGACCGGAGTGACCGCTATCAGGCCGTCCGCCCCCGTCACCGCCTCGACCGCCTCGGCCAGGGCGGGGCCGGGGAACCCGGTGACCAGGTTGTGGGCGATGTCGGTGGCCAGGTCGCGCAGTTCCACCACCCGTACCTCCACCCGGCGCTCCCCGCCCTCCAGGCGGCGGCCGGCCGAGACGGCCGTGATCCGGATGGGTTCCATGGTCGTGCTCCTGCGGTCCTGTGCGGGGGTCCGGTGGGATCCGGACGGATTGCGGGGGCTGCGTCGAGCCGTGTCAGGCCGTGGCGCCGGGCGCGGCGGCCCCGGCGGCGGCCCCGGCCTCGCGGCGGGCGACGAGGGAGGCGTGCGTCGGGGCGTCGGGCACCTGCGCGGGGCGCCGGGCGGCGAACTCCTCGCGCAGCACAGGCACGACCTCCTCGCCGAGCATGTCGATCTGCTCCAGCACGGTCTTCAGCGGCAGTCCGGCGTGGTCCATCAGGAAGAGCTGGCGCTGGTAGTCGCCGGCGTAGTCGCGGAAGGCGAGGGTCCTGTCGACGACCTGCTGCGGGCTGCCGACCGTCAGCGGGGTCTGCTCGGTGAAGTCCTCCAGCGACGGCCCGTGTCCGTAGACGGGCGCGTTGTCGAAGTAGGGGCGGAACTCGCGGACGGCGTCCTGGGAGTTCCGCCGCATGAACACCTGGCCGCCCAGGCCGACGATCGCCTGCTCGGCGGTGCCGTGGCCGTAGTGGGCGTAGCGCTCCCGGTACAGGGAGACCATGCGCTGGGTGTGCTCCTTGTTCCAGAAGATGTTGTTGTGGAAGAAGCCGTCGCCGTAGTAGGCGGCCTGCTCGGCGATCTCCGGGGAGCGGATGGAGCCGTGCCAGACGAACGGCGGAACGCCGTCGAGCGGGCGCGGGGTGGAGGTGAAGCCCTGCAGGGGGGTGCGGAAGCGGCCCTGCCAGTCCACCACGTCCTGGCGCCACAGCTTGTGCAGCAGCGCGTAGTTCTCGATGGCCAGCGGGATGCCCTGGCGGATGTCCTGTCCGAACCAGGGGTAGACCGGCCCGGTGTTGCCCCGTCCCAGCATCACGTCCACGCGCCCGTCGGCCAGGTGCTGGAGCATCGCGAAGTCCTCCGCGATCTTGACCGGGTCGTTGGTGGTGATCAGGGTCGTGGAGGTGGACAGGACCAGGCGCTCGGTGCGGGCGGCGATCCAGCCGAGCATGGTCGTCGGCGAGGAGGGCACGAAGGGCGGGTTGTGGTGCTCGCCGGTGGCGAAGACGTCCAGGCCCACCTCTTCGGCCTTGAGCGCGATGGCCACCATGGCCTTGATGCGTTCGTGCTCGGTGGGTGTGCGGCCCGTGGTCGGGTCCGGGGTGACGTCGCCCACGGTGAAGATTCCGAACTGCACTGCGCTCACATCCCAATAGTTGATTGTTCAATCACTTTATCGAACAGCCGGGCTCTCCGACCTATTCCGGCTCCCCTCCCCGCTGCTCCCCACCCGGCGGGCATGGACGCCCGGGAGCGGGGAACCGCGTAGCGCGGAAAGCCCACAGCGGGCTGCTCCCGTACGGACCGCACGGGCAGCCCGTGCGAGGCAGGGAGCGAGGCACCGTGTTCAAACGCCGTCGCGAGAAAGAGCAGCGCGAGAAGGACGAGCGGCTCAGGCAGGTCGCCAGGGAGCACGTCCGCCATCTGTCCGGCGAGACCGCCAAGGGGCGGGCCGACCCGGCCACGATCGAGCACACCGGGCGCGGGAAGGGCGCCTCCGGTACCTCCGGCGAGGGCGGCACCTCCCGCTGAGGGCGGCCCCGGACCGCGGTGCGGTGGGCCCGGGCCACGCGGGCCGGGCCCACCGTGCTCACTCCAGGACCTTCAGCCCCACGACACCGGCGACGATCAGCACCAGGCAGAGCACACGCCCGGTGGAGACGGGATCGCCCAGCGCGGCCATCCCGTACACCGCCGTGCACACGGCCCCGATCCCGACCCACACCGCGTACCCGGTGCCGATGGGGATGCCGCGCATCGCGTAGGCCAGGCCGCCCATGCTCAGGGCGAGGGCGACGACGAACAGCACACTGGGCCTGAGCCGGGTCAGGCCGTGCGACGCCGAGAGCGCCCCGGCCCACACCGCCTCCAGGAGCCCCGACACGACCAGTACGACCCACGCCATGACGTGACCTCCGCAGATGATGCCGCCTTGCTGCGTATGACCTGCGCCGTCTTGTCCTGCCGGGTACGACGCGCTCGTCCGGGGCGCGGGGACGCCACGGCCAACCTAGCACCGGCCCGCAGCGCGCCCGGCCCGCGCCCTCTCCACATCCCTGCGCGCCCCCGTCATGCCGCCGCGCTCCCCGGGCACGCGGGAGTACATGCGCTACCGGGACTATTCGCAGTGCACCGGGCTTCAGCCCGGTGGTGAAGCGAATCTGAGAGCTGCTCTGACCTCAGCTGTGGGCACGGATCTGTACTGTTCACCTCAGCCCG
>NZ_JBXUOY010000319.1:0-5421 GCF_057196705.1 Streptomyces sp. ATLC9
GGCCGCGCGCGGCCGGCGGGGTGCGCGCGTACCGGCCGCGTCGGGCACGCCGGGCCGCCTCACGCCCGGTCGACGTGCACGTTGGTGGCCTTCACCCGGGCCACGGCCTCCATGCCGACCACCAGCCCCAGCTCCTCCACGGCCTCCCGGGTCAGCAGGGAGACCAGCCGGTGGGGCCCGGCCTGGATCTCCACCTGGGCCGCGACGTCGCCGAGGCGGACGGCGGTGACGATCCCGGGGAAGGAGTTGCGGACGCTGGTGTGCGGCCCGTCCTCGTCCCTGTCGGAGCCGCCGGGGCCCTCCGAGGCGAGGGCGGCGGCGAAGGCGGCCAGGTCCTCACCCGCCACCAGCCGTCTGCCGCCCTCGTCCCGGCGGGTGGGCAGCCGTCCGGCGTCCGCCCAGCGGCGCACCGTGTCGGGACTGACGCCGAGCAGCCGGGCCGCCCGGCCCATGGAATAGGAACGCATGTGCGTGACATTACGGTTCGAGGGTTGGCGTATGCAAGGGTGGCCGGGTCCAGGGGTTCGTATCCGCGAGAGAGGCCGGTGAACGTGCCCAGGAGGTCAGAGCGCCTTCCGGCGCGTGAGGTGGGTGAAGGAGAGCCAGCCGGGCAGGACCGGCAGCCAGAAGGTCATCAGGCGGAAGAGCAGGACCGCCGGGGTGGCGATCTCCTGCGGCAGCCCGAACGCGATCAGACCCGCGATCAGCGCCGCCTCCACCGCGCCCAGACCGCCCGGGGTGGGCGCGGCCGAGCCCAGCGCGTTGCCCGCCAGGAAGACCACCGCGATGCTCGCGTAGCTCAGCTCGCCGCCGAAGGCGCGGACCGAGGCGTCCAGGCACAGCACGAACGACACCGTCAGCAGCAGCATGCCGCCGATACCGCTGAGCAGCTTCTGCGGACGCTGGACCACGTCCAGCATCCGCGGGACGACGCCGGCGAACAGCGCCCGCACCCGCTCCACCACGAACTTCCGCAGTGCCGGGACCGCCGTCACGATCAGGGACAGCACCGCCACCGTCAGCAGCCCCGCGATCACCGTGCGGGACGGGGAGAGGGTCGGGGTCCGCTCCGTGCCCGTCAGGTAGCCGAAGACCAGCAGCAGGAGGACGTGACTGCCCAGACCGAACAGCTGGGAGGCGCCGACGCTGGCGACCGCGTGGCCGGGCCGGACCCCGGCGCGCTGCAGGAAGCGGGTGTTGAGCGCGACCCCGCCGACCGCCGCCGGCGCCACCAGCTTGACGAAGGAGCCCGCCACCTGGGCGATCACCGTGCGCGGGAAGGGGACCTTCTCGGGCACGAAACCGAGCAGGCTCATCGCCGCCGCGAAGTACGTCAGGGCGGAGAACAGCAGCGAGGCGGCCACCCAGCCCCAGTTCGCCTCGACGACGACCTGCCGGAAGCTCACGTGGGTGAGCTGGGAGAGCAGGAAGTAAGCGGCGAAGGCCCCGGCGATGAAGCTGACCAGCGTACGCGGCCGGACGCGCTCCAGCCGGGCCGGCTGTATCGGGGCCTGCGGCCGGATCAGCAGCACCTGCCCGCGGATCTGTGCCAGCAGGTCCTCCTCGCGCGCCTCCTCCAGGGCCTCCATGACGGCCTGCTTCTCGGCGTGCTTCTCCGCCCGGAGCGACCTCCGGTCGCCGGCGGGCGCGTGCCCCTGGGCATGGCGGGTCTCGCGGCTGTGGCGGGACGCCTCGATGGCCGCCTCCCGCTCGCGCTGCGCCCGTTCCTTGGCCAGTCTGCGCAGGGTGGCGCGGGTGCCGCGGCTGAGCGCGATCGGCTGGAGCAGCGGGAGGCTGTCGGCCACCGCGTCCGGGCCGAGCACCTCCACCGCCGCCGCGACCGAGCGCTCGGCGCCGACGCGCAGGCCGAAGGTGGTCAGCAGCTGTGCCACGTCCATCCGCAGCACCAGGTCGCCGGCCGCGATCTCGCCGGCGCTGAGGTCGGTGAGGAACACCTCGCCGGAAGAGCTCACCAGCAGGGCGTCGTCCTCCAGCCGGCGGTGGGCGATCCGCCGCGACTGGAGTGCGCGCACCTGCCGCCAGACCGCGCGCATCAGCTCGTCGGTGACCTCCTCGTCGGGCAGGGAGCCCAGACCGCGCCCCTCGACGTGCTCGTAGACGAGCATGACGGCGTCGGGGCCCAGCTCGGAGGTGGCGATCAGCCTCGGGGCGTTGGCCCCGGCGGCGATGGCCGCGTATGCCAGCAGGGCCTCCTGCTCCAGCGCCTGCCGCAGCGAGAGGAGGCTGCGGCGCTGGGTGATGCCGCGCAGCGCGAGACGGCGCCAGGCGCGGTAGAAGTAGCCGTGTGCCTGCTGCTCGCGGTCCACGACGGTGACGTCGAGCGGCGGGCCGTCCTCCAGGGTGACCAGATAGCGCCGGGCCCGGTCGTTCTGCTCGCTCTGCTCGGGATCCGCGGGGCCGACGGGGTCCAGGTGCAGGGCCCTCACCGGCCTGAAGCCCACCCGCCGCAGCCCGCCCAGCAGGTTCTGGCCCGTGGGGCGGACGTTGGGGGAGCCGACGGCGTAGAGGGTGCCGTAGGCGACTGTCCAGCCGATCAGCACGGTGACCAGGATCGAGAACGGCGTGGTGTATCCGCCGACCAGCACCGCGAAGGCGTCCAGCAGCAGCACCGCCCACAGCAGCACCCGCCAGCGGGGCCGGCGCGCCATGCCGACGGCCGTCATGTAGGCGATCACGGGGGCCAGATAGCCGTGCACCGGGTCGGTGAGTCCGCCCTGGGGGGCCGGGCTGGTCAGCGCGTTCTGGACGGAGCCGGGGGCCTGCTCGGCGACCCACAGGTCGGTGGCGAGCGACACGCCGTGCGCCAGGACGGCGGCGAGGACGCCGTCGGCGATCCGCAGCCCGTCGCGTTTGACCAGCCGCTCCAGCGCGAAGGCCACCGGCACGATGAGCACGGCGACGCTGGAGGCGAAGCCGGCGAAGCTGATCAGCAGGGGAGGGGCCTGGCCCGCCCCCTTGCCGATGTCCTGCTCCAGGCCGGCGGTGGTGCCGTGGGCGAAGGCGGCGACGACCAGGACGACGGCGATGCCGAGGACCCCGAGCAGCAGCCGCATCAGGTCGGAGGGGCGGTGCACCCGGGCGGGGAGGATCGGCTCGTCGCCCTCGATGTGCTCCTGGCTCCTCTCCTCACCGGCCCCGCCGGCCTCCCTCTGGGAGTGCGCCTGTCGGCCGGGGCCGCCGGTGCGCGGCAAGGAGCGATCGGAACGGGGCTCCTCCCGCGGAGGGGGCCCGCCCTGTTCCTCGGGCCGTTCCCCGGCCCCTTTTCGCTCTCGTATCACCTGTCACCGCCGGGACGATGGTGGCACGAGGAGGTGGCGGGCCGGTGAGGGAGGTCGCTTTTCTCCGCGGAAAGCCGAGTTTGCGCGTGTCGTGTCGGCCCGCGAGCCGCCACCCCTGCGGGCCGGCGGCGGCATGGGGCACCATGGCCGCCATGACCGGACCCGCCGGCGAGCTGCCGGACTACGCGGAGAGGGTGCTGGCCGTGGTGGAGCGCATCCCGCCCGGCCGGGTGATGACGTACGGCGACGTGGCCGAGTGGCTGGAGGAGGGCGGCCCGCGGCAGGTGGGCCGGGTGATGTCCCTGTACGGCGGCGCGGTGCCGTGGTGGCGCGTGGTGCGGGCCGACGGAACGCCGCCGCCCTGCCACGATGGCCGGGCGCTGGCGCGCTACCGCCAGGAGGGCACCCCGCTGCGCGGGGGCCGGGACGGTACGGCCGGCGCCGCCCCGGCGGTACGCGTCGACATGCGCCGTGCCCGGTGGGACGGGGACGAGGGGGGGAGCGGGGGCGGACCCGGCGGCCGCGAGCGGCCCGCCCGGCGCGCCTGACCCCGGGGGTGTGGGACTCCTCACGCGTACCAGCTTCCGCCACGGCTCGCCGCGCACGCCGCCGTGCGCGCGGCGAGCCGTCCGAACGGGGCACGGTGGCGTGCGGGCGCGACACCGTGCGCCACGGCCGCCCCCTCGCGTACCGTCTGCACCATCCAGCACAGCGACCAGGACCGGCGATCCACGTGAGTTCCTCCCACAAGTCCGATATGTACCGGTTGGTGCGTACCCCGCCCGGTCCGGCGAGTCTCCCTGCCTTGGACGCGGCCCAGCGTTCGGTGGTTGACCACCGCGGCGGACCGCTGCTCGTCCTGGCCGGCCCGGGCACCGGCAAGACCACCACCCTGGTGGAGTCCGTCGCCGAGCGCGTAGGCCGCGGTGGCGACCCGGAACGCGTCCTCGTGCTGACCTTCGGCCGCAAGGCGGCGGTCGAACTGCGGGACCGGATGGCGGCCCGCCTGCCCGGCCCCGCGCCGCGGACTCCGCAGATCACGACGTTCCACTCCTACTGCTACGCCCTGGTGCGCGCCCATCAGGACGCCGATCTGTTCGCCGAACCGCTGCGGCTGCTGTCCGGACCCGAGCAGGACCTGCGCATCCGCGAACTGCTGGTCGGCCAGACCGGGCTGGAGGACACCGGCCGGGAGCTGGCCCGCTGGCCCGAGGAACTGCGCGCCTGCCTGACCACGCGCGGCTTCGCCGACGAACTGCGGGCCGTCCTCGCCCGCAGCCGCGAGCTGGGGCTGGGGCCGGACGCGCTGGACGCCTTCGCCCGCCGTGCCGGCCGCCCCGACTGGCGGGCCGCCGCGGCCTTCCTGGCCGAGTACCTCGACGTGCTCGATCTCCAGGGCGTGCTCGACTACGCCGAGCTGGTCCACCGCGCGGTGCTGCTCGCCGAACGGGACGACGTGGGGGCGAAGCTGGCCGCGCGCTACGACGCGGTCTACGTCGACGAGTACCAGGACACCGACCCGGCGCAGGTGCGGCTGCTGCGCGCACTGGCCGGGCAGGGCCGCACCCTGGTCGCCTTCGGCGACCCCGACCAGGCGATCTACGCCTTCCGCGGCTCGGACGTCAACGGCATCCTCGACTTCCCCCGCGTCTTCCGGCGGCGCGACGGGGCCCCGGCCCCGGTGGCGGTGCTGCGCACCGGCCGCCGCTCGGCCTCGGCGGTGCTGGAGGCCACCCGGCGGATCACCCTCCGCATGCCGCTCACCCGGCTCCCGGCCGAGGCCGTCCGCGCCCACCGGGGGCTGTCGGCGGCCCGGGAGGGCGGCCGGGTGGAGGTGTACACCTACCCGACTCCCGGGGCCGAGCTGGAGAACATCGCCGACCTGTTGCGCCGCGCCCGGCTGGAGGAGGGCGTGCCGTGGCGGGAGATGGCGGTGCTGGTGCGCGCCGGCCACCGCACCATCCCCGCGGTGCGGCGGGTGCTGACGGCCGCCGGCGTCCCGGTGGAGACCGACGGCGACGACGTGCCGCTGAGCCGGGAGCCGGCGGTGGTGCCCCTGCTGACCGCGCTGCGGGTGGCGGCGCGGGCCGCCGTGGCGGACGCCGCCGGAGCGGACCGGGCC
>NZ_JBXUOY010000320.1:0-5393 GCF_057196705.1 Streptomyces sp. ATLC9
GGCCGGGGCGGGGGGCAGGGGCCCCCCGCCCCCACCAAGCTGTGCGCGCCCCCCGCCCCCCCCGCCCCCCCCCCCCCCCCCCGCGCGCACCGCTTCCTCAGCCGCTGAACTCCCGCAGCCCCTTGAGCGCCTGGTCCAGCAGGGCCTGGCGGCCCTCGAGCTCCCGCTCCAGCTTCTGAGCCCTGGCGGTGTTGCCGGCCGCGCGGGCCTTCTCGATCTGCGCGCGGAGCTTGTCCACGGCATCCTGGAGCTGGCCGGTCAGTCCCTCCGCCCGCGCCCGGGCCTCGGGGTTGGTGCGGCGCCACTCGGCCTCCTCGGCCTCCTGGATCGCCCGCTCCACCGCGTGCATCCGGCCCTCGATTCCGGCCCGGGCGTCCCGGGGGACATGGCCGATGGCGTCCCAGCGCTCGTTGACGGCGCGGAAGGCCGCACGGGCCGCCTTCAGATCGGTGACCGGGAGCAGCTTCTCCGCCTCGGCGGCCAGCTCCTCCTTGCGGGCCAGGTTCTCCCGCTGCTCGGCGTCCCGTTCGGCGAAGACCTCGCCGCGGGCGGCGAAGAAGACGTCCTGGGCGCCGCGGAAGCGCTGCCACAGCTTGTCCTCGTGCTCACGCTGGGCCCGGCCCGCGGCCTTCCAGTCCTGCATCAGCTCGCGGTAGCGGGCGGCGGTCGGCCCCCAGTCCGTCGAGCCGGACAGGGACTCGGCCTCGGCGACCAGCTTCTCCTTGCGCCGCCGGGCCTCCTCGCGCTGTGCGTCCAGCGACGCGAAGTGGGCCTTGCGCCGCTTGGAGAAGGCCGAGCGGGCGTGCGAGAAGCGGTGCCACAGCTCGTCGTCGGACTTGCGGTCCAGCCGGGGCAGGCCCTTCCAGGTGTCCACCAGGGCGCGCAGCCGCTCCCCGGCGGCACGCCACTGGTCGCTGGCGGCGAGTTCCTCGGCCTCGGCGACCAGCGCCTCCTTGGCGCCGCGCGCCTCGTCGGCCTGCCGCGCCCGGGCGGCCCTGCGCTCCTCCCGGCGGGTCTCGATCAGCTCGGTGAGCTGGTCCAGCCGCCTGCCGAGGGCTTCCAGATCGCCCACCGCGTGCGCTTCCCCGACCTGCTGCCGCAGGTGCCCGACGGCGGCCAGGGCGTCCTTGGCCGACAGGTCGGTGGTCTTCACCCGGCGCTCAAGGAGGTCGATCTCCACGACCAGGCCGTCGTACTTGCGCTCGAAGTAGGCCAGGGCCTCCTCGGGGGCTCCGGCCTGCCACGAGCCGACGACCTTCTCGCCGTCGGCGGTACGCACGTAAACGGTCCCCGTCTCATCGACGCGGCCCCACGGGTCGCTGCTCACAGCGCCTCCTCCACATGATGCCGACGGGAGGCGTGGGCTCCCCGGCATCGTCCACAGTTGTCATACGGCCGGCAGCCGGATGGGAACGGCCCGGCCGAAGGGTTCGCCCGGCCGTCGGCGCAGGCACCCCGTACAACGCCCAACATAGGCGACCGGTGCCCGCCCTGTCCGCACCCAGGGCGACCGAAATCCGGGCGCTGGGCAGCCCGGGAGCGGCCGCTCGGCACGGGCTCGGCACCGGTCGCCAGGAGGTCACCGCTTCCGTACCGTCGCCTTGTCGATCACCACGGTCGCGTTCGGCTTGGTGTTGCCCGTCTGCGGGTCCGGTGTCATACCGGCGTCGGCGATCTTCTTCAGCACGTCCATGCCCTTGGTGACGGTGCCGAACGGGGTGTAGTCCGGGGGCAGCTGGCTGTCCTCGTAGACCAGGAAGAACTGGCTGCCGCCGCTGTCCCGGTTCTCCTCGGTCTGGGCGTTGTACCGGTTGGCCATGGCGACCGTGCCCGCCGGATAGGTGCCCTTCTTCACCTTCGGGTCGTCGAGGTTCTCGTCCGGGATGGTGTAGCCGGGCTGCTGGATCTTGCCGTCCTCCGACATGCCGGTGCCGGTGCCGGTCGGGTCGCCGCACTGGAGCACGTGGATGCCCTGGTTGACCAGGCGGTGGCACGGGGAGTGGTCGAGGTAGCCCTCGCCGGCCAGGAACTCGAAGGAGTTCACGGTGCGGGGCGTCTTGGCGGCGTCCATCTCGATCTCGATGTCGCCGCAGGTGGTCTCCAGCTTCATCGTGTAGGCGGCCGAGGTGTCGATCGACATCTTCGGCTCCTTCTCCCAGTGCTTCCCGCTCGGTTCACCCTCCGCGGGCTTCTCGCACGGGTCCGGGGCCTTGCTGGTGGGCGGGGTGGAGGGCTCGGCGGAGGCGTTGTCGGTCTTCTCGTCGTCCGCGGCCAGGCCGCCCGCGGCCGCGTAGGCGCCGCCGGCCGCCAGGACCAGGGCCAGGCCGCCCGCGATGGAGGCGTTGCGGATCCGTCCCTTGCGCCGTGCCTCGGCCCGCCTCTGCTGCTGACGCAGGTACTTCTCGCGGGCGAGCTGCTTGCGCCGCTGCTCACTGCTGACCACGGGTCGTCTCCTTCGAATCCTACGGGGCGTCTGTACGAGGCGTGCGTACGCACACGTGTGCCACAGCTTGGGCCGTACGGTATACGGGATACGGGTTCGCGGGCTCCGTCCCGTCGCCGGTAGGCTCTGTAACCGCTGCCGGAGGCCGGTTCCGACGGCCGCGGCATCCCTGCCGGACGACCGAAGGACGATCGTGCTCATTGCCGGGTTCCCCGCCGGGGCCTGGGGGACCAACTGCTATCTGGTCGCCCCCGCCGCGGGTGAGGAGTGCGTGATCATCGACCCGGGCCACCAGGCCGCCGAAGGCGTCGAGGAGGCCATGGCCAAACACCGCCTCAAGCCGGTCGCCGTCGTCCTCACCCACGGCCACATCGACCACGTGGCCTCCGTGGTCCCGGTGTGCGGCGCGCACGACGTGCCCGCCTGGATCCACCCGGAGGACCGGGAGATGATGAGCGACCCCGAGAAGTGGCTGGGCCGCTCCATCGGGCAGCCGCTGATGGGCGAGCTCTCCGTGGGGGAGCCGGACGACGTGGAGGAACTGGCCGACGGCGCCGTGCTGTCCCTGGCCGGACTGGAGCTGACCGTCTCGCACGCGCCGGGCCATACCAGGGGGTCGGTGACCTTCCGGACGCCCGAGCAGGCCGACGTACCGCCGGTGCTGTTCTCGGGCGACCTGCTGTTCGCCGGCTCCATCGGACGCACCGACCTGCCCGGCGGCGACCACGCCGAGATCCTGCGGTCGCTGGCACGCGTGTGCCTGCCCCTGGACGACTCGACCGTGGTGCTGTCCGGCCATGGTCCCCAGACCACCATCGGCCGCGAACGCGCCGCCAACCCGTTCCTGCGGGAGGTGGCCGCCGGCGGCCCGTTCGGCACAGGGGGCGCCGCCGCCCCCCGACGAGGAATGTGACGACGAAGAAGACGTGAGCACCTTCTCCGCCCCCAAGGGCACCTACGACCTGACCCCTCCGGAGTCGGCCGACCACCTGGCGGTGCGCGAGGCGATCGCCGCGCCGCTGAAGCGCGCCGGCTACGGCTACATCGAGACCCCCGGCTTCGAGAACGTCGAGCTGTTCGCCCGCGGTGTCGGGGAGTCCACCGACATCGTGACCAAGGAGATGTACACCCTCACCACCAAGGGCGGCAGCCGCCTGGCGCTGCGCCCCGAGGGCACCGCGCCGGTCGTCCGCGCCGTGCTGGAGCACAACCTGCACCGCGGCGCGCTGCCGGTGAAGGTCTGGTACTCCGGCGCGCAGTACCGCTACGAGCGCCCCCAGGCCGGTCGCTACCGGCACTTCTCCCAGGTCGGCGCCGAGGCCCTGGGCGCCGAGGACCCGGCTCTGGACGCCGAGCTGATCATCCTGGCTGTGGACGCGTACCGCTCGCTGGGGCTGAGGAACTTCCGGCTGCTGCTGAACTCCCTGGGCGACCGCGAGTGCCGCCCGGTCTACCGCGCGGCCCTCCAGGACTTCCTGCGCGGACTCGACCTGGACGAGGACACCCGCGCCCGCGTCGAGATCAACCCGCTGCGCGTGCTGGACGACAAGCGCGAGGCCGTGCGGAAGCAGCTCACCGGCGCGCCGATGATGCCCGACCACCTGTGCGAGGCGTGCAAGGGGTACCACGAGCAGGTGCGCGGGCTGCTGACGGCGGCCGGAGTGGAGTTCGAGGACGACCAGAAGCTGGTGCGCGGCCTGGACTACTACACCCGCACCACCTTCGAGTTCGTCCACGACGGACTCGGCTCGCAGTCCGCCGTCGGCGGCGGCGGCCGCTACGACGGCCTGTCGGAGATGATCGGTGGCCCGCCGCTGCCGTCGGTGGGCTGGGCGCTGGGCGTGGACCGCACGGTCCTGGCCCTGCGGGCCGAGGGTGTGGAGCTCCCGCAGCCCTCGCGCACCCAGGTCTTCGCCGTCCCGCTGGGGGAGGAGGCCCGGCGCGCGCTGTTCGGGGTGGTCACCGAGCTGCGCCGGCAGGGGATCGCCACGGACTTCGCCTACGGCGGCCGCGGTCTGAAGAACGGCATGAAGTCGGCCAACCGCTCGGGGGCGGCGTACGCCGTCGTGGCCGGGGAGCGGGATCTGGCCGAGGGGGTCGTCCAGGTCAAGGACCTCGGCAGCGGCGAGCAGGTCCCGGTGCCGCTGGACGGTGTGGTGGCGGAACTGCGACGGAATCTCGTCTGACTCGTTGTGCGTTGTGCACAATGAAGAACCCCACCCGAGACGACGGGATGACTCGACCATGACGATGACCACGGCACCCCGGGACGAAGCGGCCCGCACCGGCGACGACGGCGGCGGGCCGCCCGCACGGGGCGCCGTGGGCGCGGGGCGCGCCTACGCCCTGCTGCTGGTGATCACCGGTCTGGCCGGGGTGCTCGCCGCGTGGGTGATCACGGTCGACAAGTTCAGGCTGCTGGAGGCCGAGCTCGCCGGGGACACGCTGGACATGGCGTGTGACCTGAACCCGATCGTCTCCTGTGGCGGCGTGATGGAGAGCCCGCAGGCCGAGGCGTTCGGCTTCCCCAACCCGGTGCTCGGCCTGGTCGCCTACGGCATGATCGTCGCCGTCGGCATGGGCCTGCTGGCCGGGGCGCGCTTCCCCCGCTGGTACTGGCTGACCATGAACGCCGGCATGCTCTTCGGCGTCGGCTTCTGCACCTGGCTGATGTACCAGTCGCTGTACAACATCGGCGCGCTGTGCCTGTGGTGCAACCTGGCCTGGGTCGCCACCCTGCTGATGTTCTGGTACACGACCTTCCGCAACATCCACAACGGCTTCCTGCCCGCCCCGGCCTGGCTGCGCGAGGGCGTGCGGGAGTTCCACTGGGTGATCCCGGCGGTCCACGTCGGCGTCATCGGCATGCTGATCCTGACCCGCTGGTGGGACTTCTGGACGAGCTGAGCCGCTGTACGGCCGTCAGGGCCGCCGCGCGCCGGTACCGGCG
>NZ_JBXUOY010000321.1:0-5385 GCF_057196705.1 Streptomyces sp. ATLC9
GGTCGCCGGCGCCCCGGGAGCCGGTCGCCGGCCGGAGGCCGACCGGCGGAAACGGCCCGTGACCGGCCGTTTCACCTTCTCTTCACAGGGTCCGCGGGGCCCGCGGACGGGAAGTACCCGGAGGGCGCGACCGTGGCGCACGCCACAGCGGCGAGCATCCCGCCCAGCAGGAAGAAGTAGGTGCCTCCCCCGGTGCCGAACACGAAGTCGCCCTCGGGACGCGATGTGGTCAGCAGCAGCACCACCAGCATCCAGCCGCCCGCCGGGGCCGCCGCTCCGATCCTCGTGCCCGTCAGCCGCGCGCCGCCGAGGAACAGCGCCACGGACCCGCCGAGCGCCAGCAGCACCCCCAGCGGGAACCAGCCGGCCTGGACGAGGGTGCCCGCGACGGCCACCACCGCGCCCAGCACGGCCAGTACCGCGTATGCGGCGATCCGCGCCCCACGCGCCCTCACCGCGGGCCCTCCGCCCTTCCGTCCGCCCCCACCAGCCCCTCGAAGAGGTCGCGCAGCGGCTCGCCCGGAGTGTCCGCGCCGTCCGCCGACCGGAAGTACTCGGTGTGCAGCAGGGGCTGGCTGAGCCGGTTGGACAGGGCGAAGGACCCGGGCGGTCCGGACGCGGAGTCGGCCACCACGATCTGGGTGGCGTGGGCGCGCATCGCCGCGGCCTTGGCGGCGGCCTCGGTCTCGCCGCCCTTGATGACGGCGGCCACTTCCACGTCCTCGACCACGCCGGGGACGTCCTCGGCCGAGGCCGACTCCGGGAAGGGGCCGCCGCCGGCGGCACGCAGCCGGGCGAAGCCCTCCTCGACCGCCGAGCGCGCCGCGCAGTTCCAGTAGACGCGCCCGATCCGGTGGGGCCTTCCGTCCCGCTCCGTGCGGTACGCGGGGTCGGCCGCCAGCTCCACCGCGCGCATGGCGACCCGGTGGGCCTGGATGTGGTCGGGGTGGCCGTATCCGCCGTCCGGGTCGTAGGTGACCAGTACCTGGGGGCGCACCTGACGGATCTCCTCGACCAGATGGGAGGCCGCCTCGTCGACGTCCGCCCGCCAGAAGCAGTCGGGGCGCTCGTTGGCCGGGGTGCCGAACATCCCCGAGTCCCGGTAGCGCCCGGGACCGCCCAGGAAGCGGTGGTCGGCCACGCCCAGCTCCCGCATGGCGTGCCGCAGTTCACCGATCCGGTGCGGTCCCAGCCCGTCCTCGCGGTCGGCCGCGAGATGCGCCAGGGCCGGCGGGATGATCTCGCCCTCCTCGCCGAGCGTGCAGGTCACCAGGGTGACCAGCGCACCCTCGGCGGCGTATCGGGCCATGGTGACGCCGTTGGTGATCGACTCGTCGTCGGGGTGCGCGTGGACCAGCATCAGGCGACGCAGGGGGAGCTCGGTCATGGGGCGAGCCTACGCCGCCGGTGTCAGAACTTGATGCTGCCGATCATGCCCGCGACGTTCGAGGTCAGTTCGCTGATGGTGGGAGCGATCGACGAACTGGCCACGTAGAAGCCCAGGAGCATGCAGACCAGTGCGTGTCCGGTCTTCAGCCCTGACTTCTTGATCAGCAGGAAGACGATGATCGCCAGCAGCACCACCGCCGAAATCGAGAGTGCCACGGCGGTTCACCTCCAAGAGCGCGCGGTCGACACGGAATCAGGACGCTTGTACGACAGGACGGTTCTGGAGCTACATACCCCATCGCGAACCATGCGCAACGGATCATAACTTTCCGTGAGTCGGCATGGATCGGTGCACGGGTGCAGAAGAGGGGCGCACACCTGTGTGACCTTGGACACGTCCCCTTCCCCGGACTGCCCGGAAGGCGTTCGGAAGGCATCCGGCGGGCGCTCGGTGCCGGCGGCGGACACACCGCCGGGAAGCGGCCCCGCGACGCCGTACGCTCGCCCCATGGTCATGTCGTTTCCACGCCAGTACGCCAGAACGCAGCGCCTCACCCTGGGGGCGCCGCGCGCCTTCACCGTGGCCCCGGACGGCTCCCGGATCGTCTTCCTCCGCTCCCGCGGCGGCACCGACCGGGCGAACCTGCTGTGGGTGCGGGACTTCGGCGGGTCCGGTGACGCCGGCGGGCCCGGGGACGGGGAGCGGGCGGTGGCCGATCCGGCGCGGCTGCTCGGCGGAGCGGACGAGGAGCTGTCGCCCGAGGAGCGGGCCCGGCGCGAGCGGAGCCGCGAGGGGTCGGCCGGGGTCGTCGGCTACGCGACCGACTCCGCGGTGGAGACGGCGGCCTTCGCCCTGTCCGGGCGGCTGTTCACCGCCGACCTGCGCACGGCCGCCGTACGCGAGCTGCCCACCCCCACTCCGGTGGTGGACCCCCGCCCCTCCCCCGACGGCCGGCGCGTCGCCTATGTGGCGGACGGCGTCCTGCGCGTGGTGGACCGCGACGGCGGGAACGACCGGGCGCTGGCCGGGCCCGAGGGGAACCGCGGTGACGGCCGTACGGCCTGGGGGCTGGCGGAGTTCGTCGCGGCCGAGGAGATGGACCGCTCCCGGGGCTTCTGGTGGTCCCCGGACGGCACCCGGATGCTGGCCGCCCGGGTGGACGACTCACCCGTGCGGCGCTGGTGGATCGCCGACCCGGCCGACCCCGGGAGCGAGCCGTCCGAGATGGCCTATCCGGCCGCCGGCACGGACAACGCCGAGGTGACGCTCCATCTGCTCGACGTCGGGGACGGGGACGGTGACGGGGAAGGAGCCGGGGAGGCGGGCCGCACCGAGGTGGTCTGGGACCGCGTCAGCCACCCCTACCTCGCGCGCGTCCACTGGTCGGCCGCCGGGCCGCCCCTGCTGCTCGTCCAGTCGCGCGACCAGCGCAGCCACCTCTACCTGACCGTCGACACCGCCACCGGCCGCACCGCGCCGCTGCACGCGGACGAGGACCCGGCATGGCTGGAGCTCTTCACCGGCGTGCCCGCCTGGACGCCCGACGGGCGCCTGGTGCGGATCGCCGACGAGGCCGGGGCCCGCGTCCTGGTGGTCGGGGACCGGCGTCTGACCTCCGCCGCCCTGCACGTGCACGCGGTGCTGGACGTCGGCGACGAGGACGTGCTGTTCTCCGCCTCCGCCGGGCCGGACGCGCCGGAGGACTCCCCCGTGGGCGAGATCGCCGTCCACCGCGCCCGGTTCCGCGGCGACGGCGGCCGGGACGGCTGGGAGCGGGTCTCCCCCGAGGGCGCGGCGCACATCGCCTCCGCCGTCCGCGGCGGGGACACCGTGGTGCTCTCCACCGCGGCCCTGGACCGTCCCGGCGCCCGCGTCGAGGTACTGCGCCTGCCCGGGACCGGCAAGGGCGCCCCGGCCGCGCCGGCCGTCATCGCCTCCCGTGCCGAGACGCCCGTGCTGACCGCCCGTCCCCGGCTGCTGCGCGCGGGCGCGCGGCGGATTCCGGCCGCGGTGCTGCTGCCGACCGGATACCGCGACGGCGACGGGGTGCTGCCGGTCCTGATGGACCCCTACGGCGGCCCGCACGGCCGGCGCGTGGTGGCCGCGCACAACGCGCACCTGACCTCGCAGTGGTTCGCCGACCAGGGGTTCGCCGTGGTGGTCGCGGACGGCCGGGGCACCCCCGGCAACTCCCCCGCCTGGGAGAAGGCGGTCGCGGGCGATCTGGCGGGCACCACCCTGGACGACCAGGTCGAGGCCCTGCACGCCCTGGCCGAAAGTCACCCCCTGGACCTGGACCGGGTCGGCATCCGCGGCTGGTCCTACGGCGGCTACCTGGCCGCGCTGGCCGTACTGCGCCGCCCGGACGTCTTCCACGCGGCGGTGGCAGGCGCGCCCGTCGCCGACTGGCGGCTGTACGACACCCACTACACCGAGCGCTACCTCGGCCTGCCCCGGGAACGGCCGGAGTTGTACGCGGCCAACTCCCTGGTCACCGACGAGGGGCTGTCGGCGCCGGCCGATCCGCACCGGCCGCTGATGATCGTCCACGGCCTGGCCGACGACAACGTGGTGGCCGCCCACACCCTGCGGCTGTCCTCGGCCCTGCTGGCGGCGGGCCGGGCGCACGAGGTGCTGCCACTGTCCGGGGTGACGCACATGACCCCGCAGGAGCAGGTGGCCGAGAACCTGCTGCTGCTCCAGGTGGCTTTCCTCAGGAGGTCGCTGGGCCTGGCGTAGCCGCCCCGGGAGGGCGGCCGCGGACCCTCACGGGCCCGTCCTGCCCTCCGGCCCGTTCTCCGGGAAGTGGCAGGCCGTCAGGTGCCCCTCGCGGTCGCCGGCCAGCCGCACCAGCGGCGGTTCCCGCCGCTCGCACAGCTCCTCCGCCTTCCAGCACCGCGTACGGAACCGGCAGCCCGACGGCGGATCCGCCGGCGAGGGCACGTCCCCACTGAGCAGAATCCGCTCCCGCCGCTCCCGCAACTCCGGATCCGGCTGCGGCACCGCCGACAACAACGCCTGCGTATACGGATGCGTCGGATGATCATAGATCTCCACATCCGACCCCATCTCGGCCATCCTCCCCAGATACATCACCCCCACCCGATCCGAGATGTGCCGCACGATCGACAGATCATGCGCGATGAAGACGTACGACAGATCGAACTCGTCCTGCAACCGCTCCATCAGATTCACCACCTGCGCCTGCACCGACACATCCAGCGCCGACACCGGCTCATCACAGATGATCACCTCAGGATTCAGCGCCAGCCCCCGCGCGATCCCGATCCGCTGCCGCTGACCACCGGAGAACTGATGCGGATACCGGTTGATGTACTCCGGATTCAGCCCCACCACATCCAGCAGCTCCCGCACCCGCCGCCGCCGGTCCCCCCTCGGCGCCACCTCCGGATGAATCTCGAACGGCTCCGCCACGATGTCCCCCACCGTCATCCGCGGATTCAACGAGGTGTACGGATCCTGGAACACCATCTGAATGTTCCGCCGCACCGCCTTCAACGCCCGCCCCGACAACCGGGAGATGTCCTCCCCCTTGTACAGGATCTCCCCCGAGGTCGGCCGCTCCAGACTCATCAACAGCTTCGCCACCGTCGACTTACCGCACCCCGACTCCCCCACGATCCCCAGCGTCTCCCCCTGACGCAGCACGAACGACACACCGTCCACCGCCCGCACCGCACCCACCTTCCGCTTGAACACGACCCCCCGCGTCAACGGAAAGTGCTTCACCAGATCCCGCACCTCCAGAATCGGCTCACCACCACGGACGGGCTCAGCCATGGATGGTCTCCTTCCAGAAGTGGCAGGCGCTGGCGCGCGGCCCGGCCGGGACGGTCCCACCGGTGTCACCGGGTCCGGCGATCACCTGGTGCAGGGGGGGTGTGTCGGTGCGGCACACCTCCTGGGCCCTGGGACAGCGCGGATTGAACGCGCACCCGGCGGGAACGCTCGTCAGACTCGGCGGCAGCCCCTGA
>NZ_JBXUOY010000322.1:0-5381 GCF_057196705.1 Streptomyces sp. ATLC9
GCGGCTCGGGGGGGCCGGGCCGCCCCCCCGCCGGACCGGCTCAGCCCAGCTCGTAGTCGAAGGCGTACGCGACGGACGGCTCGCCGTGCGCGGCGGTGAAGCCGCCCGTCCCCCGCAGCCCGGCCAGCTCACCGGTGGCCGAGCCGGGCACCACCTCGAAGACGCAGCGCACGGCGCCCTTCTCGTCGAAGGTGCCGTGCTCGGCGAGCACGAAGGAGCCCGCGCGCCCGTCGAGGGCGCCGGAGACCAGCTCGTGGCCGGTGAAGCTCCCGGCGGAGCCGGGCTCTCCCGCGGTGTAGACGATGGTGTACGCGCACGAGGTCCCGGTGGCCTCGATGCCGCCGGTGAAGTGGTTGGTGACGACGGCGGAGGCCAGCTTCGGGCCGCTCCCCGCGCCTTCGCCGCCGCCGGTCTCGGCGACGACCTTCTCCTGCCAGTCGGCGAAGGTGAAGCTGCCGGTGGTGTGCGTGGTCATGGAACTCCTCACAGGGGGCGCCGCGGGCCCTTCCCGCGCCGGCCGCCACCACTGTCCCGCCCGTACCTGACACCTCTTGTCAGGTACGGGCGGCAGACTGTCGCCATGCGCGCCGACCGCCTCCTGCAGATGCTCCTGCTGCTCCAGAACCGGGGCCGGATGACCGCACCGGAACTCGCCGCAGAGCTGGAGGTCTCGGTCCGCACCGTCTACCGCGACGCCGAGGCGCTCGTCGCCTCCGGCGTGCCGCTGACCGCCGGGCGGGGACCTGAGGGCGGCTACCGCCTGATGGAGGGCTACCGCACCCGGCTGACCGGCCTCACCGGCGAGGAGGCCGACTCCCTGTGGCTCGCCGGGATGCCGGGTGCGGCGGCCGAACTGGGGCTGGGAGCCGAACTGGCGACCGCCCAGCTCAAGCTGCGCGCCGCGCTCCCCGCGCAGCTCGCCGAGCGCACCCGGCGCGTCTCCGAGCGCTTCCACCTCGACGCCCCGGCCTGGTTCCGGGACGCCGACCCCGTACCGCACCTGGCGCGCGCGGCCGAGGCCGTCTGGGAGCAGCGGACGCTGCGCGTGCGCTACCGCCGCTGGAAGGGCGAGGTGCGCCGCGAACTGCATCCGCTCGGGCTCGTCCTCAAGGGCGGCATCTGGTACCTCGTCGCCCGGTCCGCTCCCGGTCCGGAAGACGGCGGTGGAACCCGGCCGGGCGAGGAGGTGCGCACCTACCGGGTCTCGCGCGTCCTCGCCCTCGACGGGCCGGGCGAGCGCTTCGAACGGCCCGCCGGCTTCGGCCTGGCGGCGTACTGGGCCGAGACCACGGGGCGCCTGGAGACCGGCCGACTGCGGGACGAGGCGCTGCTGCGGCTCTCCCCGCGCGGCCTGCGGCTGCTGCCCGTGCTGTTCGGCGCGGTGGGCGCGAGGGCGGCCCGTGAGGCGGGCGGGCCGGACGGCGACGGCTGGGTGCGGGTGCTCCTCCCCGTGGAGAGCACCCCTGTGGCGGTGAGCGACCTGCTCCGGCTCGGCGCGGAGGCGGAGGTGCTCGGCCCGGCCGGGCTGCGCGCGGCGGTGGCGCGGGAGGTGGAGGCGCTGGCGAGCAGGTACGGACGAGGCACCGGCGAGAGCGCCTGAGGGCCGCGGCGGCCCTTGGCGGTTAGCGTCAGAGGACGGCGCGGGAAGTGCTTCCGCGCCACCGGTACCGGCACCACCGCACAGGAGAGCCCGTGGCGGAGCATCGGCAGGAGACGGGGGCGGCGGGGGAGGAGGGGAGCGCGGCGGGCGAGTCGCTGCCGACCAGGATCGGCCAGGCGGTCATCCTGCACCGCGGCGGGGACCGGGAGGAGGCGCGCAACCGGCTGGCGCGCCTGTGGGAGGAGACGGGCGAGGACGGCGCCCCGTTCCACCGCTGCGCCATCGCCCACTACCTGGCCGGCGCCCAGGACGATCCCGCGGCCGGGATCGAGTGGGACCGGCGCGCCCTGGCCGTCGCGGAGCCCCGGGCCGGGGACCGGACGGCCGTGCGGGCCCTGCTTCCCTCGCTCCATCTGAGCCTGGCCGCCGGCCACGCCGGGCTCGGTGACCGCACCGCCGCCCGGCGCGAACTGGCCCGGGCCCGTGCGACGGCCGAGGAGTTGCCCGAGGACGCGTACGGGGCGGGCGTCAGAGCCGCCATCGGAAGTCTGGCGCGGCGACTGGCGGTTGCCGGCGGGCCGCCGGATCAGTCGCCGTAGACCTGGCGGCAGGTCCGGGCCGGTTCGCCGTCCGCGGCCCAGCCGCCGTACGCCTCCCCGAGCCCGCACACGTCCGGGCCGGGCCGCCGGGCGGTGCTGCCGGAGGTGCGCCCCGGCCGGGGGGAGACGGAGGGGAGGCGCTCGCCCTGCGGCCGTCGGGGCGCCGGACGGGCGGTGGGCCGGCGGGCCGGGGCGGACGGGGAGAGGGCACCGGAGCGGGGCCGGGAGGGGGCGCCGGGGCTCTCCGGGCCGTCCTCGACCCTGGTGAGGGCCTCCCGTGGCGGGCCGGGGGTCCGCGGTGGTTCGGTGTCCCGCCGCGGCAGGGCGGGGCCGCTGGGCCGGGGAGGCGGCCCGCTCTCCTCCGGCCGCTGACCGCCCGCCACCGTGACGCACCCCGAGACGGCCGCCAGGGCGGCTCCGGCCAGGATCAGGGCACTCCTCACATGTCGCACCCGGCCCACTGTGCTGTACCGCGCGGCCGCCGGGAACTCCCCGCAGGAGTGATGCGAGTGGCTCATGTGTTTCCCGTGCCCGGTGTGGCAAACGCGCCCTGTGCGACAGTGATCGTCCCCGCCCGCCCCCGCCCTGCGTACCGCCGCGTATGCTGCCGGTCCGGGGGGAACACGGGACGGCGGCGGAACGGCCGTGCCCGAGCGCCCCGGACAGCGCCGGACGGCGCCGGAGTGACGGCGAAACCAAGGGGGTCCCCGTGAAGGTCGCAGTGATCGGCCTCGGCGACATCGCGCAGAAGGCGTATCTGCCGGTGCTCACCGCCCGGCCGGGGCTGGAGCTCCATCTGCACACCCGCACCGGCGCCACCCTGGAGCGGACGGCCGAGGCCCACCGGATCCCCGGCCCGCAGCGGCACACGGATCTGGACGGACTGATCGCGGCCGGCCCCGACGCGGCCTTCGTCCACGCTCCGACGGCCGAGCACCCCGCGATCGTCGCCCGGCTGCTGGAGGCCGGGGTGCCCACCTACGTCGACAAGCCGCTGGCCTACACCCTGGCCGAGTCCGAGTACCTGGTGCGCCTGGCCGGCCGGCGGCGCGTCCCGCTCGCCGTCGGTTTCAACCGCCGCCACGCACCCGGCTACGTCCAGTGCCTGGAGCACCCGCGCGATCTGATCCTGATGCAGAAGAACCGCGTCGGGCTGGCCGCGGACCCGCGCGAGGTGGTCTACGACGACTTCATCCACGTCGTCGACACCCTCCGCTTCCTGCTGCCCGGGCAGGCCGGGCACATCGACGTCCGCGCCCGGGTCAGGGACGGGCTCCTGCACCACGTGGTGCTCCAGATGTCCGGCGACGGCTTCACCGCGATCGGGGCCATGAACCGCATGAGCGGCAGCGCCGAGGAGATCCTGGAGGTCTCCGGGCGGGACGCCAGGCGCCAGGTGTTCAACCTCGCCGAGATCGTCGACCACAAGGGCCAGCCCAGCATCCGCCGGCGCGGGGACTGGGTGCCGGTGGCCCGCCAGCGCGGCATCGAGCAGACCGCCTCGGCCTTCCTCGACGCCGTGCGCGCCGGGCGGCACCTGGACGCCGAGGACGCGCTGCGCACCCACGAGCTGTGCGAGCGGGTCGTCACCGCCGTGCTGGAGCAGGCCGGGTAGCCGCCTCCCGCCCCCCTGGCCGGCTTCCGCGCGGCCCGTGCCGGAAACGGCGCCCCGCCGCCACGGCCGCCGCCGACAGCAGCGAGCCCAGCGCGGCGGCGGCGACCCAGTCGCCGAACCGGACGTAGACGGTGGCGCCCGAGGCGAGCGGCACCTCGTGGACGGCGGATCCGCTCACCCCGGTGCCCAGCCGCCCGCCCACCGGCTCGCCGCGCGGGCCGTACGCCGCGCTCACCCCCGTCAGCGTGGCGTGCACCATCGGCCGTCCGCTCTCCGCGGCCCGCAGCGCCGCCAGGGAGGCGTGCTGGGACGGTGCCCAGCTGTCCTGGAAGGTGGAGGTCGCCGACTGGGCGACGAGCAGATCCGCGCCGTCGCGCACCAGCGCCCGGCCGGTGTCGGGGAAGGCCGACTCGAAGCACACCACCGGGCCGGTACGCACCGGTCCGGTGTCCATCACCACTGGCGCGTCACCCCGTCCGCGGTCCTCCTCGGCCGCCTCGCCCACCGCGGTCGCCCAGCCCAGCAGGGAACGGGCCGGCACGTACTCGCCGAACGGCACCAGCCGCATCTTGTCGTAGCGCTCCCCGGTGGGCCCCCGCGGGCCCACCAGCACCGAGCTCTTGAAGATCCCCGGCCCGCCCGAGCGCCGCGCGTCCACGTTCACCAGCAGCGGCGCCCCGACCCGCGCCGACAGTGCCGCCAGCCGCTCCCGCAGGTCCGGGCGGCCCTCCAGGTCGTAGCCGACGCTGCTCTCGCCCCACACGACCAGGTCCACCTCCCGGCCCGCCAGGGCGCCGGTCAGCCGCTCGCCGGCGTCGAAACGCGCCCCGGCCCCGTCGACCACACCCGGCTGTACCACCGCGACACGGGCGGTGCCCGACGGCCGCGGCAGCGGCGCCCACGCCCAGGCCGCGGCAGGGACCAGTACGCACACCGCCGCCGCGGCCGCGGCGGCCCGCCGTGCGCCGGGCACCGCGACCAGCGCCGCCAGCGCGGTGTTCGCCGCCACCACCCACACGGTGACCAGCCACACCCCGCCCAGCGAGGCCAGCCGCAGCGCGGGCGGCACCTGCCACTGGCTCGCCCCCAGCAGTGCCCACGGCCCGCCCAGGTACTCCCAGGAGCGCACCAGCTCGATCACGAGCCAGGCCGAGGGCACCAGTACCATCGCCGCCACCCGGCCGGGAGCCGGCGCCCCCGCCAGCAGCCGCCGCACCAGCCACCCCCACGGGGCCCACAGCAGCCCCATCAGGGCCGCCACCACCACGAGAAAGGCGTGCAGACTCGGCGCCAGCCAGTGATGGGTGGCCAGCAGGAAACCGGTGCCGCCCAGCCAGCCCTCCACGGCGGCACGCCGCCCGCTGCCCGCCGTACGGAGCAGCAGCAGCCACGGGACCAGCGCGGCGTAGGCCCACCACCACAGCGACGGGGCGGGAAAGGACAGGGCGGGCAGCGCACCCGCCGCGAGCGCGAGCGCCCCGCGCCGCCACCCGGGCCCTGCGGACATCCGCATGCAGCGCCTCCCTCGCCTCGGCCGTCCGGTGCGGAAATCCCCACCGCACCGGAC
>NZ_JBXUOY010000323.1:0-5362 GCF_057196705.1 Streptomyces sp. ATLC9
GCCTGCCCCCGCGGGGCCGCCTCCGTGCCCATGGCGGCGGCGGGTCGCGTACCGGGCGGCCCAGGAGGCCGGCGAGATCGGAGCCGGTGCCGCCCAGGCCGATGGTCCGGTGCGCGAGACCGGGCCGGCCGGCGACCTGCTCCGCCGTGACCGGAGTGCCGGTCAGATCATAGGCGCCCCCGTGCCGTGCCGGATCCGCCGCGACGACCGCGGCGGCCTCGGCGAGGTCCGCGTTCGGCGACCGCGGCCGTGGCGCCGTCGCCCAACGCGGACTCCACCGCGCCGTCGGCCCACATCAGCAGGCCGCCGAAGAGCTCGGCGTACAGGCCGTTGCGCAGGATCGTCGCGTCTAGAGGGCCGACACCCAGTACGGTTCGAGCGTCATGGTGCCGTTGCCCCGCGCGCCCCAGAACGAACCCGTGCTGTTCCGGGCGAGGGTGTACCAGGAGTCCACGTAGTCGGGATCGTCGGTCCACCAGTCGTCGGGCATGGCGTCCAGCACGGCGTTGACCAGCGGGACGTAGGCTCCCGCGTCGATGACGGTGAGCAGGGCGCCGGCGAGGGCCTTGGCGAGCGACCGGTAGTTGGTGCCGCCGTCCTCCTCCATCATCACCACGTCGGCGAGGTTGTACTTGTAGTACGACCAGTTCACCAGGATCTGGTTGGGCCGGTAGGTCCTGCCGTCCTCGTCCAGGTACGGCATGTCGACCGGGTCGACGCGCACCTTGCCGTCCTGGCCGAAGCCGGCCACCAGCGAGTAGATCTCGGCGTCGCCCTTGAACCAGGGCTCCTCGTCGTCGGACAGCCTCACGGAGGTGATGCGGCTTGTCCAGAAACCGTCGCTCGCGGTGCTCGCGGAGTTCACCGGGGCGGTCGTGGAGAGGCCGTGCCGGGCGAGTTCCTCGCGCAGGACGGCCATGCCCGCGGCGACGGCCCGCTCGGCGTCGACGCCGACCACGTAGACGGGACGTTCGGGGAGCCGGTGTGCGTCCAGTGTGTGTGAGCGGCCCGTGCTGTCGTAGGCGGTGACCGTGGTGGCACCGTCGTCGGCGGGGGCGGCCGCCACCAGGGGCTCGGCCCCGGCCTTCAGCGCCCTGCGCATCGACTCGTCGGCGAGGCGGAGGTGCAGCAGGGGGCCGGCCTGGGTACCGAGGCCCTTGGCCTCGGCAAGGGCTCTTTCGGCATCGCCGACCGCCGATTCGAGGTCCTGCGCGGCAGGTGAGGAGGTCTTCTCCGTGAGCTTGCCGAGACCGACCTCGTCCGAGGCGAGGGCCGCCGTCCCGACCCGGGCCCGCCAGGCGGGGTCGGAGAGGGAGGATGCCAGTGAACGGGCGGTGTCCTCCTCGATCGCGGTGACGCTCCCGGAGCCGCGCGGGGTGTCGGGCGGGGCGGGGGCCGAGGCTGCTTCCTGGACGGTGCCGAGGCCGAGGGCGAGGAAGGCGGCGCACACGACTGTGGTTCTGAACCGGTGTCTGGTCATGCGGGTCTCCTGCGGATGGGGCGGGGTGGATGCATGAGGATCGGTACGCGGATGCGGGCGGCCTCTTTTCTATGCGGGTAGAAACCGCCGCGTCGCCCAGAATGACGATGACATGCCAACGCGGCAAGGGGCGGGATCAGGCCACCCCCGACCCGCGCGGAGCGGTCCCGGATCCGGGAGAGGAGGCAGGCCGGGGTTTCCGCCCGGGCGCCACGGTTACCCGGGTGATGGCGCATGCCTACGGACAGAAGTGGCGGCCCGGGACTTCCGCGACACAGGGGACGGAGAGACGAGTGGCGAACATGAAGGTGGCCGACTACGTCCTGCGGCGGCTGCGCGAATGGGGGGTTGATCACGTCTTCGGCTATGCGGGAGACGGCATCAACGGTCTGCTGGCCGCGTGGGGCCGGGCGGAGAACAGGCCGAAGTTCGTCCAGTCCCGGCATGAGGAGATGTCGGCCTTCCAGGCGGTGGGTTACGCGAAGTTCTCCGGCAAGGTGGGGGTGTGCGCGGCGACCTCCGGACCCGGTGCGATCCACCTGCTCAACGGCCTGTACGACGCCAAACTCGACCACGTTCCGGTGGTGGCGATCGTCGGGCAGACCAACCGCAGCGCGATGGGCGGGTCCTACCAGCAGGAGGTGGACCTCAACAGCCTGTACAAGGACGTGGCCTCGGACTTCTGCGCGACGGCCATGGTGCCCGAACAGCTGCCGAACCTGATCGACCGGGCGATCCGCACCGCGTACGGCAGGCGCACGGTGACCGCGATCATCCTCCCCGCGGACGTGCAGGAGCTGGAGTACACCCCGCCCGGCCACGAGTTCAAGATGGTGCCCTCCAGCCTGGGACTGGGCAGGTCCGCGCCGGTCCCGGCGGACGAGGACCTCGCGCGGGCGGCGCAGGTGCTCAACGCCGGCGAGAAACCGGCCATTCTGATCGGACAGGGCGCCCGCGGCGCACGGGCCGAGGTCGAGCAGGCCGCCGACGTGCTCGGTGCGGGCGTGGCCAAGGCACTGCTGGGCAAGGACGCCCTGCCCGACACACTGCCGTACGTCACCGGCGCCATCGGACTGCTGGGCACCCGCCCGAGCCACGAGCTGATGCGCGACTGCGACACGCTGCTGGTGATCGGCTCCAGCTTCCCGTACACCCAGTTCATGCCCGGCCTCGACCAGGCGCGCGCGGTGCAGATCGACATCGACCCGCACATGGTCGGAATGCGGTACCCCTTCGAGGTGAACCTCGTCGGCGACGCGCGCGTCACACTGGAGCGGCTGCTGCCGCTGCTGCGCCGCAAGGAGGACCGCGCCTGGCGTGACACCGTCGAGGGGAACGTCTCCCGCTGGTGGGAGGTGATGCAGCGGCGTGCCGCTCTGGACGCCGATCCGGTCAACCCCGAGTACGTGGTGCACGCGCTGGACGGCCTGCTGCCCGAGGACGCCATCGTCACCGCCGACTCCGGCTCGGCCGCCAACTGGTACGCCCGCCACCTGCGGTTCAGGGGCGAGACGCGCGGCTCGCTGTCGGGCACGCTGGCGACCATGGGGCCGGGAGTGCCCTACGCCATCGGGGCGAAGTTCGCCCACCCCCAGCGGCCGGTCGTCGCCCTGGTCGGTGACGGGGCGATGCAGATGAACGGCCTGATGGAGCTGGTCACCGCCGCCAAGTACCGCTCCCGGTGGTCCGATCCGCGGCTGATCGTGTGCGTGCTGAACAACCGGGACCTCAACCAGGTCACCTGGGAGATGCGGTCGATGAGCGGCGCCCCGCAGTTCGAGGAGTCCCAGCACATCCCCGACCTGCCCTACGCCGAGATCGCCACCCGGTTCGGCCTGGACGGGGTGCGCGTGGAGAAGCCGGACGACGTGCGGTCCGCCTGGGAGCGGGCACTGGCAGCCGACCGTCCCTTCGTCATCGACGTCCGCACCGACCCGGCCGTGCCGCCGATCCCCCCGCATGCCACCTGGGACCAGATGGAGGCCACCGCCTCCGCGATCCTGCGCGGTGACAGCGACCGGGACTCGATGGTCCGCCAGGGGATCAAGGCCAAGGTGCAGGAGTTCCTCCCCGGCGGCAAGCGCCCCGAGGAGGAGCAGGACCGGTGAGCGCCCCGCCCGCCGCCCGCGGGCAGCGCCGCCGCCGACGACGGGGCCGTGGTGATCGACGCCACGGGCACCACGGTCCTCCCGGCCGTTGCCGACGTGCGCGCCGCGCTCGCGTCGGACATGTTCACGCAGATGCGCACCCTGCCGGCCGTCCGGCGGATGCGCGCCGTCCATGATGCCGCCCACGGCACCGGCGACGAGCCCGCACGCGCCACCACCCGCACCACCACACGCGACGTCCTGGACTTCGCGACGCCGTCCGGTGCCCGGACGCTCCGGCTCGACGGCGCCACCGGGTCCATCACACCGGGGAAGCAGGCCGGCCTCGTCGTCGGGACCGGGGACCTCAACACCATGCCGCCGCACGACCCGGTCGGGACCCTCGTGCTGGGCGCCGACCGGGGCAACACCACCCCGGTCCGCCGGGTCGCGGGCCGCGCGGCCGCAAGTGGGCCGGGTGCCTGGTCGGTGTCGATCCGGACGCCCTGCGCGCCAAGGTGCACGACTCGGTCGACCGGGTGAAGCCCGCGGCGACGACGGCTGTATCGTCACCACAAAGCGCACATATGCCCCATAGGACATGCGGAGGAGCGACCGGTGCCGACTGGTGCTGCGCACACGAGGCGGGGTGCGCTGCGCATGCTCGTCCGCGAGGTGCGCGGCGGTCTGCACGGCAGGCAGGTGGCCCTGGTGGCGGCGGGGATCTCCTTCTTCGGAATGGTCTCCGCCGTCTCCCTGGCCCTGCTCCTGCTCCGGCTGTGCGCCTTCGCGATCGGTGCGGACGGCACCCGGCAGGCCGTGGCGCAGATCGCGGACGCGCTTCCCCACGGGCACGGAGTACAGACAGGACTGCGGACCCTGGCCGAGGCCGCGGTCCGGCTGTCCTGGCCGGCTCTCACCCTCACGCTGGTACCCGCCAGCGTGTACGGGGAAGGGCTGCGCCGGGGCTTCCTGCAGCTGTCCCCGATGGCGGCACAGGACGACACGTTCACCGGCTGGCGGGGCAGGCTGGGACTGGCACCCGCACTGGCGGCGGCCCCGCTTCTCACGGGCATCGCCCTGTACGCCGGCCCGCCGCTGGCCCGGCTGGCCGAATCCGGCGCCCGGCACTACACCCTGTCCGCCTTCCTGGCCTTCCACCTGGTGTGGATCCTGCTCTCCACGGAGGTCCTCCTGGTCTTCCGGTTCGTCGGCGTCGGCGCCGCCGCCCCCCGGGCGGCGGTCCCGGCCGCGTTCGCGACGGGTGCGTTCCTGTGCGGTTTCCTCGGCGGCTTCGTGGTGTTCCTGGCCATCCCGGTCGACTGGAGCCTGCCGTTCGGCGGACTCGTCGTCCCGGGGGTCACCGTGGCACTGGGACTGTGGCTGTACCTGCTGCACGCGGTCCTGCTCGTCGGCTACCAGCTGATGCTCTGCCTGAACAGCCGCACGGAATCCCTCCTCGCGGTACTCCGCCCCTTCCCGGGGAGCCGGGCGCCGGGCCATCGCCCGGCCGGTGAGGCGGCCCCCCGGCCGGACTCCGGAGCGCCCGCGGCCGCGAAGAGGCGCCCCCGCGGCCGCGGGAGAGCGTTCGCAGGGCCCGCCGGAGCGCTCGACCGCGACGCCGCCCTGGCCCGGTGGGCCGAACTCCACGGAGGGTATGACCCCTCCCGCAGCGCTCTGGCCTCGAAATGGGTGGTGCTGGTCCGGCGCTGCGCCTCCACACGCCCGCTCCGTGCCCTGCCGCCCGACCTCCTGTCGCTGGCGGGGCCCCTCGCGGCGGCCGCCGCCGTGGCGC
>NZ_JBXUOY010000324.1:0-5362 GCF_057196705.1 Streptomyces sp. ATLC9
ACGAACTCCCCGCGTTCCTCATCCGTGGCAGACCGGCGAAGCCACGCCTTGGCGTCCTCCAGAGTGTCGAAAGACCGATCACGAACCCCGGGGACACCAGCGACCTTGTATTGAGCTGGAACTGTTCAGTTGCCTACATGGTCGTGTAGCGGACGTGGCGGGCGTGGAAGTAGCCGCAGACGATGTGGGGTTGGCGCTGGCGGCGCCACAGGAAGCGGCGGGTCTCGCCGGCGAGGTCATCCGCCGAGCGGGCGCGGGAGGCGTGGACGTGCCGCTTGATATCGGCGTTCAGCAGCTCGTCGGGGTTGAGTTCGGGACTGCAGCCGGGCATCAGGTGCAGTTCGATCCGCTCGCTGTTCTCGGCGAGCCAGGCGGTCACGGCCCTGGAGCGGTGGACCGGGTGCCGGTCGGCGATCACATGCACCTTCCGCCCGGCCTGGCGGGCCGGCCGGTCCAGGAAGGCGGTGAACACCTTCGCGGTGAAGCGGCCGGTGAAGACGGTGAACCACAGCGCGCCGCGCGAGGCGATCGCGGACAGGACGTTGATCCTCAGCCGGCGGCCGGTGACTCTCACCACCGGGGTGCGGCCCCTCGGCGCCCAGGAACGGCCCGGCGGGACGGCGTCCGAGCGCAGCCCGCACTGGTCGGCCCAGGCCACCACCGCCTTCTCCGCCCTCGCGCGGGCGGCGATGGCCGGGTACTCCTCCTCCAGCCACGCGCGCACCTTGTTCTCCTGCTGCTGGTAGGCGCGGCGGGCCGGGCGCTGCGGGGCGAAGCCATGCCGGCGCAGCCACTTGCCCACGCCCCGCTCGGTCATCACCACCCCGGTCACCATCCGGACCAGCTCCCGCACCGCAACCCGGGTCCACAACGGGCCGCCGATCAGCAGTTCCTCGGGCGAGTAGTCCGCCATCGCCCGGAACAGCACACCGCGTTCCTCCGCGCTGATCAGCTCCTCCGGCCCCGGACGCCGGGACCGCCGCACCGCCAGAGCCTCCCGCCCACCGGCCCGGTAAGCCCGCCACCAGGTGCCCACCGACCGCTCCGAGACGCCGAACACCTCGGCCGCCTGCCGGTAGGTACGCACCGCACCGGACTCCAGCGCGGCCACCACCCGCAGTCGCACCACTTCCCGCTCTGCAGGCATCAACCGCCGCGCATCTCCAACCTCGACCACACCCGATCAACGAACAAGCAACCCACCAGTTCCCGCTCAATAGTACGTGTGCGCGCTGGGTAGACGTCACCTGCGTTTTTGCAGGTCAGCGAAAGTTTGCTGGTCCGCTGGCGTCTGTGGAAGTGTGCTGGGGTGCGTCTCGGTTGCCGTCGTCGTTGCCGCCGAGGTTGAAAGGGTGGGGTGACAGCCGGCGTTGGCGGTGCTACATCCTCGTCATGAGGTATGCGGATGGCGGCGGTCTGACCGCTGCGGGGCGGGCGAAGCGTGAAGCGGTGCGCTTTGAGGCCGCGGAGATGTTCGGGCAGGGGGTGCGGCCGCCGGAGGTGGCCCGCAGGTTACGGGTGTCGCGGAAGTCGGCGTACGCCTGGCACGCTGCCTGGCGCCAGGGCGGCAGCGCGGCCCTGGCCTCCAAGGGGGCCGGAGGCTTTCCGTGCCGACTGGACGATGCCCAGGCAGAACAGCTGCGGGCCGAGCTGGAAGCGGGACCGGCGGCGCACGGCTGGAGCGAGGACCAACGGTGGACCCTGGCAAGGGTCGCGGAGCTGATTCACCGCTTGTTCGGGCACCGGTACACCCCGCGCGGGGTGTCGTATCTGCTGCACCGGCTGGGCTGGTCACCGCAAGTCCCCGCACACCGGGCAGTCGAGCGCGACGAGCGGGCCGTAGCACGGTGGCGGACGGAGCAGTGGTCACGGGTAAGAGGACGGCCCAGCTCCTGGGCGCGTGGATGGTCTTCGAGGACGAGGCCGGGCAAGACCTGAAACCCGGCAAAGGCCGGACCTGGTCACGGCGCGGGGGGACGCCGCTGGTCAGAGTCACGGGCAAGGGGGTCCGGCCGGGTCCTGATGGCCGGGATGATCTGCGTCAGACCGGGCCGTGAGACCCGTCTGATCTACCGGACGCAGACATACCGGGGCCGGACCGGCGAGAAGAAGGGCTTCCGAGCCCGCGGGTTCGCGGACCTGCTGACCTCCGCCCACCGGCAACTCGGTGATGCCCCGCTGATCGTGGTGTGGGACAACGCCAGCACCCACCACGCCAAGGCGTTGCGGGAGTTCCGCGAACGCAACAGCGATTGGCTGACCATCGTCAAGCTCCCGCCCTACGCGCCCGACCTCAACCCGGTCGAAGGCGTGTGGGCCCACCTGAAGAAGTCCCTGGCCAACCTCGCGCCCCGCACGATCGACGAGCTGACCCCGATCGTGAAGAACCGACTACGCGGCATCCAACGCCGACCCGAGATCCTCGACGGCTTCATCGCCGAGACCGGACTCGGACTGGAGCCTCCGTAACTCTGTCACCCCACGCAGAAGCCCTGACAGGACGCACCTGGCAGGGCTTCAGATTTGCATGCGCGCCGCGTCGAACGCGATCAACTTTCCATTGATTCAATCCTGAACCAGAAGTGCGTCAGCTCACTTTGATGACTCACTCCCACCACAACAGGGCCGCAGCTTGCCTCGACAGCCGTCACAGCTCCACCGAGGGTTAGTAGTTCGCCTTCCGGAAGGCGAGCATGCCACAGGTCGACGGTTTTTCTCACAATCCGAATGGCAGGGTCGACGTCCTCCCATTCCGAGATGTCGAGTACTGGCACGACATCCCCGAGCAACTCCGGCTCGGGAACCGAGTCCAGGCCACCCCCTTCCGGGGGAAGGTCGATAACTGTCAAGCTCATCAGTTGACCACTTTCAGGGTGCACCCTGACTTCAAGATAGCCGCCAGAGCTGCCGGAAATCATCAGGTAAAGAGGTTGGCGATCCCTGTCGACTTCCCATGAGGCATCCAGCGGGATCCACGGATCCTGCTCTACAACGGCACCGGGACAGGGAGCCCACCGAGTTACTTTTACCATCGGCCACTCCTAACCGACATAGAGAGCGTGAACGAGAGCGGGGAGTGAATCTTGCGGGCGCTGACTGAACTTAAGCTCCCAACCGCCGGAAGTAATCATCCTTCCTGTAGGAACACCATTCCGAGTCGCCCCTGCAACGGAAGATTGCAAGCTGCGAAGCTGAACCTGGGTAGCCAGTCCGACTTGCTCTCGGCTCGCCATATTCGCCGCCTTATTCTGCGCATATTCGGCGATGTGCTTGGTTGCATTCCCGTGAACCCAAACACGCGTACCGCCCGCCTGCATTTCGAACGACCGAGGCAAGTCAGAGCCGGGGTAATTCGGCTGTGTCCCCTTGATGTCATCCCAGACCGTACCGGTGCAGTTGCTGTTGTGAACGAGGACCGGAGTCTGCCCCGCCAGCACATAGTACGTGTGCTATGCGCCCCCTCTCCACCTGCGTTTTCCCAGGTCATCGGCGGTTTCGTGCTCCGCTGGCGTCCGTGGCTGTGCCCTGGTGTCCGTGGCTGTTGCCGTCAGCGCTGCCGTCAGAGATATAGACCACTACGCAAGAGTGGGGGCCCGGCAGCTCCTGGGCTGCAGGGGGCTCCGGACCTTACACTGAGCGCATGACCGTACGCGAGGAAGCACACCGGCTGCTCGACGCGGTGCCGGAAGACCGGCTGCCCGACGCCATAGAGCTGCTGCGGCAGTGGGCGGAGGTGGAGCGCGGCGAGCGCCCCCGCCGCCGGTTCCGCACGACCGGCGTCTTCGACGGCGAACCCGACCTCGCGGTCCGCTCCAAGGAGATCGTCCGCGACGCCTGGGCCAGTGAGGAGCCCCGGAGCGCGTGATCGTCATCGACACCGGCCCCGTGGTGGCAGCCGCCAACCGCAAGGACGACTACCACCGTCAGTGCGTCGACCTGCTCCAGAACTTCCCCGGCCCGCTCCTGCTGCCTGCCCCGCTGCTGACCGAGATCGGTTACATGCTCGCCAGTCGCGCCGGGGCCAAGGCAGAGGCTGATTTCCTGCGCGATGTCGCGGACGGCGTCTACGAACTGGTGCCCGTGACCTCCTCCGAGGTCAGCCGGGCTGCCGACCTGGTCGAGCAGTACGCGAGCCTTCCCCTGGGCACCGCCGACGCCTTCGTTGTGGCGGTCGCCGAGAAGTACCGCGCGGTCAACATCGCCACCCTGGACCGCCGCCACTTCAGCGTGGTGCGCCCGGGTCACCTCCCGGCATTCACTCTGCTGCCGTAGCCGGGCCACCGCGCTGACGTGCCCGGTCGCGCGGGGGTCGGCGGGGTCTTGGACCGGTGTCCTGTCCGGTGCTTCCCCCTGCGGCCCTGCCCGGCGGCTCGTTCGCCGGGCAGGGCGTCCTCGGGCGTCGGGGCGGTGTCGGTGCGCTTGCCAGTCCGGCGGCGGGCCGCCGGGGCATCGCTCGCCGCCGGGGGGCCGGCTGCCGCCCCTGGTGAGCCCGATGCGACGTGCGTGAAGAGTCGGCCCCCTGGTCGGCCCTTGCCTGCGATCCGGCCGTAGGGCGGTCGTAGGCGACAACTTGCTCTGCCAGGAGCCCAATTCAGGTCAGCCCGGCGATCTGCCCGGTTGCCGCCCTCGCAGCCCTGGATCACGCCCCGGCTACAGGGGCGGCTCGCCACCTGCCGCGCTGCCCTCCCGAGTGAACGGTGGGCTTGTCGGCGACGGCGGTCAACCAATGCGGGCGGGTGCCGCCTTGAACCTCGCAGAGAAAATCTGAACGCACGTTCCTCGCGCCGCCCGGGGCCGCGATTCAGCGGTCTCGCTCGGTGCCGCCCGCTTCCAGGGCTTCGACGCGGGCGCGGAGGTCGGCGAGCTGCTCGACGGCCTCGGACAGTGCCTGCTCCAGCGCCTCGACGCGCGCCGCCGTCCCGCCTGCGGGCCCGGTCTTCCCCTCCGGGTGATCGAGTTCATCACTGTCAGCGTGGTGGGCGACAAAGGCGCCCTTGCCGGGGCGCGATACCGCCCAGCCGTCCTGCTTCAGCAGGGCCATGGCCTTCTGCACGGTCAGGCTGGAGGCCCCGAACTCCCGCATCAACGCGGTCTGCGTCGGCAGCGCGTCGCCCGGCTTCAACCGCCCGGAGTGGATCTGCTCCCGCAGGGTCTTGGCGATGACCTCGAACGTCAGCGGCACCCCGCCGCCCGTCGGCCTGCGCCCGCGCCGCGTCGTCATTACGCCCGCCACCTCGCCGCCTTCCGTGCCCACTGAGCTCTTTCCAACCTGTTCGGCTGGAGGGGCAGTTGGGGTGACAGACAGGTGAAGCCCCTGGTAGATGGGTTTTCGACCAAGAAATCCGTCTCCACCAGAGGCTTC
>NZ_JBXUOY010000325.1:0-5329 GCF_057196705.1 Streptomyces sp. ATLC9
GCGCTCCCCCGCCACGCCGGCCGCACGGCCGCGCGCCGGACGGGCGGCCGACGCGGGAAGCTGTCCCTTGAGCGGACCCCACTCGTTCGGGTCGGGCACGCCGGGCGGCAGCGTCTGCCGCCGCCGCGGGCCGCCCTCCGCGGACTCGCCCGGCTCCTTGGCGCCGGGCCACGCCTTGGCGACACGGGCCGCCAGCACGAAGTCCTTGCGCAGCGGATGTCCCTCGAAACCGTCGGGCAGCAGCAGCGGCGCCGGGTTCGGATGACCGGTGAAGGAGACGCCGAACATCTCGTGCGTCTCCCGCTCGTGCCAGGCGGCCCCGGCGTACACACCGGTGGCGGTGGGCAGGGCGGGCGCCTCGTGCGGCACGGTGGTCCGCAGCAGCAACCGCCGGACCGGTGTGCCCAGCGCGGCCAGGTGCGCGCAGACCGAGAAGCCCTCGCCCGGCTCGTCCACGGCGCTCAGCCAGTCGAAGAACGTGCAGCCCAGCTCGTCGCGCGCGGCGGTCAGCGCCTCCGTCCAGCGGGCGGCCGGCACGTCGACGGTCAGCAGCCCGTACGTCTCGGCCGCGCTCGCGTCCTCACCGAAGACCTCCTCGGCGGGCCGGGGCAGCCATCCGGCGGCGGACGGCCGCCGCCCCGGTGGGTTCGGTTCCGGTCCGGTCATGCGCGCCCCTCCCCCGCTGCCGGGCCCGGAGACGGGGGCGGGGTCACCAGACCGCTGGTCAGGGCCGCCCCCGACGGGCTCGACGGCGCGGCTCCGGGTGCGGAGGCGTTCCCGTACCGCTCGGCCGTCGACTCCCCGGCGATCTTCTCCTGGAGCTTGAGGATGCCCTGGAGCAGCGCCTCGGGCCGGGGCGGGCAGCCGGGTACGTAGACGTCGACCGGAATGATCTGGTCCACGCCCTTGGTGACGGAGTACGAGTCCCAGTACGGGCCGCCGCAGTTGGAGCAGGCCCCGAAGGAGATCACGTACTTCGGCTCGGGCATCTGCTCGTACAGCCGCCTGATCGCCGGTGCCATCTTGTCGGTGACCGTGCCCGACACCACCATCAGGTCGGCCTGGCGCGGCCCCGGGGCGAAGGGGATGACACCGAGGCGGATGAAGTCGTGGCGGGACATCGACGCGGCGATGAACTCGATCGCGCAGCAGGCCAGCCCGAAGTTGAAGACCCACAGGCTGTAGCGGCGGCCCCAGTTGAGGACCACCTTCATCGGCTCGGGGGCGAGCCGTGCCAGTCCGCCCAGCCGGCGGGGCTCCGGCAGGGGTTCCGGCGGGGCGGCCGGGGCAGCGGCCCCTCGGGTGCCGGGGGTCTGGGGGTTCACGTCCATGCCAGAACGCCCTTCTTCCAGGCGTAGAGCAGTCCCACGGCCAGGAAGCCGAGGAAGACGAACATCTCCACCAGTGTCACTCCGCCGAAACCGGGCTCGGCGAAGACCGTCGCCCAGGGAAAGAGGAAGATCGAGTCGACGGCGAAGACGACGTAGAGGAAGGCGTACACGTAGTAGCGGATCTGGGTGTGCGCCCAGCCCTCGCCGACGGGGTCCACTCCGCACTCGTAGGTCAGCAGCTTCTCCGGCGTCGGCACCACGGGCCGCAGCAGCCGCCCGGCGCCGAAGGCCACCGCCACGAAGAGCACCCCGACGACCGCGACCAGCCCGACGACCGCGTAGCCGTGGAAATAGTCCGGCACGTCCGCCCCTCGCTCCGTGGTGTTCGCATCGGTTACGACGCTCCGTTCGGAAGGGGAGTCTAGGCCCTGGGCCCGCGCGCGGAAGCGGGCCTCCACCACATCCGCGCCCGGCTCTCGCCGCGCCCCGCCCGGTGGTGGGGTCAGCCCCACCGTGTCCCGCCCGCGAACCCCATGGCGGCGTGCCCCCCGCGCGCGGCAGTTCGCGGCACCGGTCCGGCCGGATCACACCGCGCGAGCGCGAGGTACCGGGGCTGATGGCCGAGGGCCGTACGAACTCCGCGATCGCCCGGCAGCCGGTGGTCAGCGACGGAGCGGTGGAGAAGCACGTCGGCAACATCTTCCTCAAGCTGGGGCCGGCACCGGGCGGCGAGGACCACCGGCGGGTACTGGCCGTGCTGACGTACCTCGGGGTCGCAGTCCGGCGACGGTCCTGCCCGGGGCTCCAGAAAGGCTCCAGAGCACCGCCGGAATATACGCACGTCCCCGAGTGTCGTCTCATCGGAACGTCCACCATGTGACCGATCGCAGGAAGGTCACCCTTACCCACGTACGATGGCTGACGAGCCGCCGCCTCAAGGGAGGTCCAGTCCAGTGACCAGCCAGGTCAGTAGCCCAGCCGATCAGCAGCGCTCGCCCGGCTCACCGGCCAAGGAGGTTCGGCGGCTGGAGCGGGTGATCATCCGTTTCGCCGGTGACTCCGGTGACGGTATGCAGCTGACGGGTGACCGGTTCACCTCGGAGACGGCGGCCTTCGGCAACGATCTGTCCACGCTGCCCAACTTTCCCGCCGAGATCCGGGCGCCGGCCGGAACGCTGCCGGGGGTGTCGTCCTTCCAGCTGCACTTCGCCGATCACGACATCCTCACTCCCGGTGACGCGCCGGATGTGCTGGTGGCGATGAATCCGGCCGCGCTGCGGGCGAACGTCGGCGACCTGCCGCGGGGCGCGGAGATCATCGTCAACACCGACGAGTTCACCCGGCGGGCGATGGCCAGGGTCGGTTACGCCGCCAGCCCGCTGGAGGACGGCTCGCTGGAGGCCTACCGGGTGCATCCGGTGCCGCTGACGACGCTGACGCTGCGGGCGCTGAAGGACTCCGGGCTGGCCCGCCGGGACGCCGAGCGGGCCAAGAACATGTTCGCGCTGGGCCTGCTGAGCTGGATGTACCACCGGCCCACCGAGGGCACCGAGTCCTTCCTGCGCGGTAAGTTCGCCGGGAAGCCGCAGGTGGCCGAGGCGAACGTGACGGCCTTCCGGGCGGGCTGGAACTTCGGCGAGACCACCGAGGACTTCGCCGTCTCCTACGAGGTGGCCCCGGCCTCGGCGGCGTTCCCGCCGGGCACCTACCGCAACATCTCCGGCAACCTGGCGCTGTCCTACGGGCTGATCGCCGCGTCCCGGCAGGCGGACCTTCCGCTGTATCTGGGCTCGTATCCGATCACTCCGGCCTCGGACATCCTGCACGAGCTGAGCCGCCACAAGAACTTCGGTGTGCGCACCTTCCAGGCCGAGGACGAGATCGCGGGCATCGGCGCGGCGCTGGGCGCCGCCTTCGGCGGGGCGCTGGCGGTGACGACCACCTCCGGTCCGGGGGTGGCGCTGAAGTCGGAGACGATCGGGCTGGCGGTCTCCCTGGAGCTGCCGCTGCTGGTGGTGGACATCCAGCGCGGCGGTCCCTCCACGGGCCTGCCGACCAAGACCGAGCAGGCCGACCTGCTGCAGGCGATGTACGGGCGCAACGGTGAGGCGCCGGTGCCGGTGGTGGCCCCGGCCACCCCGGGCGACTGCTTCACCGCGGCGCTGGAGGCGGCCCGGATCGCGCTGGTCTACCGCACGCCGGTGTTCCTGCTGTCCGACGGCTATCTGGCCAACGGCTCCGAGCCGTGGCGGATCCCCGAGCCCGGCGAGCTGCCCGACCTGCGGGTGCGGTTCGCCTCGGGACCCAACCACACCACCGCCGACGGCGCGGAGGTGTTCTGGCCCTACAAGCGCGACCCGCGCACCCTGGCCCGCCCCTGGGCGGTGCCGGGCACGCCGGGCCTGGAGCACCGCATCGGCGGCATCGAGAAGCAGGACGGCACCGGCAACATCTCCTACGACCCGGCCAACCACGACCTGATGGTCCGCACCCGCCAGGCCAAGATCGACCGGATCGAGGTACCCGACATCGAGGTCGACGACCCCACCGGCGACGCGGGGGCGCTGGTGCTGGGCTGGGGCTCGACATACGGGCCGATCACCGCCGCGGTGCGCCGTCTGCGCGCCGCCGGCCACAGGATCGCCCAGACCCATCTGCGTCACCTCAACCCCTTCCCCGGCAATCTCGGCGAGGTGCTGGCCCGCTACGACACCGTGGTCGTGCCCGAGATGAACCTCGGGCAGCTGGCCACCCTGCTGCGCGCGAGGTACCTCGTCGACGCCCGGTCGTTCACGCAGGTCACCGGCCTGCCGTTCAAGGCCGAGCAGCTCGCCACCGTTCTGAAGGAGGCCATCGATGGCTGAGACCACGACGCAGGCGCCCGCCTCCGGGGCGCTCTCCCTGGTCCCCAGGGCCGACGGCAGGCAGACCATGAAGGACTTCAAGTCCGACCAGGAGGTCCGCTGGTGCCCCGGCTGCGGCGACTACGCCGTCCTGGCCGCCGTCCAGGGCTTCATGCCGCAGCTCGGCCTGGCCAGGGAGAACATCGTCTTCGTCTCCGGCATCGGCTGCTCCTCCCGCTTCCCGTACTACATGAACACCTACGGGATGCACTCCATCCACGGCCGCGCCCCGGCCATCGCCACCGGCCTGGCCTCCTCCCGGCCGGACCTGTCGGTGTGGGTGGTCACCGGCGACGGGGACGCGCTGTCCATCGGCGGCAACCACCTCATCCACGCGCTGCGCCGCAACGTCAACCTGAAGATCCTGCTGTTCAACAACCGGATCTACGGGCTGACCAAGGGCCAGTACTCCCCCACCTCCGAACTCGGCAAGATCACCAAATCGACGCCGATGGGCTCGCTGGACGCCCCGTTCAACCCGGTCTCCCTGGCGATCGGCGCGGAGGCGTCCTTCGTGGCCCGCACCATCGACTCCGACCGCCAGCACCTCACCGGCGTGCTGCGGGCGGCCGCCGACCACCCGGGCACCGCCCTGGTGGAGATCTACCAGAACTGCAACATCTTCAACGACGGCGCCTTCGACGCCCTCAAGGACCGGGAACAGGCCCAGGAGGCCGTGATCCGGCTGGAACACGGCCGGCCCATCCGCTTCGGCGCGCCCGCCCAGGACGGTCTGGGCTCCAGGGGCGTGGTCCGCGACCAGACCACCGGAGACCTGAAGGTGGTCGACGTCACCGCGGAGGGCACCGACGGCGTCCTGGTCCACGACGCCCACACCGCCTCCCCCACCACCGCCTTCGCCCTCTCCCGCCTCGCCGACCCCGACACCCTGCACCACACCCCCATCGGCGTCCTGCGCGACGTGCGCCGCCCGGTCTACGACACCCTGATGACCGAGCAGCTGGAGAAGGCCGTCGCACACAACGGCAAGGGCGACCTCGGCGCCCTCCTGACCGGCAACGACACCTGGACAGTCGTGGGCTGACCACGCCGTCCGAACGGCCGAGGGGCCGGTCCCGCCTGGCGGGACCGGCC
>NZ_JBXUOY010000326.1:0-5322 GCF_057196705.1 Streptomyces sp. ATLC9
GGCGCCCACCCGACGCGACAGCCGGGCCGTCGGCCTGCCCAGCCTCAGCCCACGGCACGAAAACGGTCCACCGACTCCGTCGGCGGACCGTCACGAAACTTCGAGGTTAGTACGGCTGGACCTGTCGTTCGCGCCGAAGATGTGGCTGAAGACCGTCTACTCCCGTGAACAGCCGGGGATGCTGGTCCGCCGCCATTTCGAGGCCATGGTGTTCGCCTGTCTCGTGGAGGAGCTGCGCTGCGGTGATGTCGCCGTGATCGGCGCCGAGGACTACGGTGACTGGACCCGCATGCTCCTGCCCTGGGAGCAGTGCGAGCCCAAGCTCGCGGGTTTCTGCGAGCAGGCCGGCCTCCCCGGCACCGCGAGCGAGTTCACCGTCCGGCTGCGCGAACGGCTCACCATGATCGCCGAATCCGTGGACGCAGGGTATCCGGACAACAAGGACCTCACCATCGACCCGGTCACCGGCGTCCCCTCCCTTGCCGTACGCAGAGCGGGCGAGCGCACCGCCTCCGCGGAGAAGCTGGAAGAAGCTCTCTCCGAGCGGCTTCCCGCCCGCAGCGTGCTGGAACATCTGGCGCGGGCGGCGCACTGGACGGAGTGGTGGGAACGGCCCGGCCCGCGCTCGGGCAGCGAGCCGAAGCTGAAGGAACCCCTGCCGCGCTACGTGACCACCGCGTTCGTCTACGGTTCCGGGCTCGGCCCTGCCCAGGCGGTGCGCCACATGCGGGGCAGCGTGGCCGCGCACGAAATCGGCGCGATCGCGAAGCGCCACTTCACCATCCCGGTCCTCAATCGGTGCGGCGCCGACGTCGTCAACGCCCACGCCGGCCTGGACCTGACGGCGGCGTGGGGTGACGGGTCGGTGGCGGCGGTGGACGGCACCATGACGGCTACCTGCGCTCCCGCGATCCCGAACTCCAGGAGAAGGCCGTCAAGTTCCTCGACCTGATGGCCAACAGCATCATCTTCTCCACCACCGTCGACATGACCGACACGCTGCGCCAGATGGCCGTCCAGGGCCGGGAGCCGAGCCCCGGCGACATCGCCGCGCTCAGCCCGCACCGCAGGGACAACGTGCTTCGCTTCGGGGACTACGACACCGCCACCCTTCACATCCCGCCCGGCCCGTACGACAGCGCGCTTCACCTTCCTGCGAATGGCCTGTGACGCTCACGGAGGATCGGCTGTGACCGGACGCCGGGCAGGGGCAGTTGCTGCCCGGCGCCCGGAACGGGCACGGACTGACTCGGCCTGTCAGCCCGGTCCCTGGCGCGACACAGCATCACGCGATCCCGCCGTGCGACTCATGCCGAGGGCAACGCCTCCGGCGACCAGGAGGCAGCCGATGAGTTGCGCGACGCTGAGTTGTCCGGTGCCGACCAGGGGGGCGGTTGCCGCGGCGGACAGGGGAATGAGGCCAAGGAAGAGTGCTGAACGCTCGGTGCCGAGCTGGTCGATGCCCCGGCACCAGCACAGGAACCCGATGGCGGTGGCGGCGACAGCCTGCCAGGCCAGTGCCGCCGCCTCCGATGTGTGCGGGATCCGCAGCCAGGAGGTGCCTTCCACCGCGAAGGCGGTGGCGCCTGCCATCAGCCCGGCCATGCCCGATGCGCACGCGGAGGCCAGCAGAGGGCCGGTGAGCGCGAGGGTGGATGCCGCAAGGAGCGTGAAGGCGACCTCGCAGGCCAGCGCGACGGCGGACCAGCCCAGTCCGCTGCCGTCCGTGCGTCCGAAGCCCTGGACGACATACGTCCCCAGCACGACGAGCCCGGCGGCGACAAGACCCCGGGCAGCAGGGGAACGTGCTTGCATCAGCGGCGACAGCAGGACGACAGCCAACGGGGCACAGCCGACGATGGCGCCAGGGACTGCGGGCTCGGCGGTGCGCTCGGCAGTGATGATGGCGGCGTTGTACCCGAGCATGCCGGTGACGGCCAGCCCGGCGATGCGCAGCCACACCCCTGCCGACCACGTCTGCACGATGCGCCAGCGGCGTCCGCACAGGGAACCGAGCACCAGGGCTGCGGCTGTGAAGCGGATGGCCTGGCCGCCCCATACCGGAAAGTGGGTCAGCAGGCTGCTGGCGACGAACGACGCCCCGATGACCAGCGAGGCCAGGATCATCAAAGCCGCACCCTGAGCCTCGGCACGCCGGGCCTCGGTCGCGGCGACGGCTGCGTTGGAGGAGGGGCGGCCCGCCGCTGGGATGCGGCGGGCAGCAGCGGGCTTCACACGCCGCCGCCGATGACGATGCCGTGGCGGTTGGCGAGATCCTCCATGGCGGCCAGGTATTCGTGGACCAGGTCCATGGTGATGTCAGGGCAGCAGCCCCGGACGAAGTCCGCGATCATCTCGTCCATGTCGAAGTCGTCGCTGGAGCGGTAGAAGTCCTTGCGGGACTCCAGGAACTCCCGGTCGACCCGCGGCCCGTGCTCGGCGGCACGCTGCTCGGCGAACTCCGGGTGGGTGAGGTACCGGAACGACTGGGAGCCCGGGATCGGACACAGCGGCCCGAAGTCGAGCGCGGCGAACGTCTTGGGGTGGTTGTCGACGATCTCGGTGAGCTTCGCGTGGTTCTCGGCCATGATCTGCGGGGTGATCCCCAGGTGGGTCACCACGAGCCCCGCGGTGATCATGCCGCCCCGGTCCACCACTCCTGAGAGGGCTTTCAGGTTGTGTGCCATGGGCAGATCGCGGCGGCCTCGCCCGCCCACCGGCTGCTTGTTCATCACCCGCAGCGAGATGTCGGAGAGTCCGTCGAAGCCGATGAAGAAATGGTCGAGCCCCAGGACGTTCACCAACTCGTCGATCCGGTCGGGGACGGTGGCGAACGCCTCTGCCCGGGCGTACCCGAACATGCCCGGCCGCTGCGACTCCGGCAGCTGACGGAACCACTCCGGCTGGTTGGCGGCCATGCCGCGTAAGAGCCGCCACATGGTGAGCGGCAATTCGTCCGCGGTCACGTAGAAGTAGTTGTAGCCCTGGCGGTAGGCGTTCTCCAGGATGGCCCACGCCTTGTCGACCTCGGGCAGGACGATCTCCTTCGACCCGGGGATGATGCCGCAGAAGTCACAGGCGTTGAGGGGGACTCCGTCCAACCGCGGTCCTGCGAACTTGACGCAGCCCCGGCCGATGTCGACCACCTGGCTGCGCAACTCCCGGTCGCGCATGAAGAAGTACACGGACTGCTGTCCCCGCAGGTAGAGATCCTGGTGCGGCAGGAGACTGTCCGCGAGCGCGTAGTCGACCAGCGGCAGGGTGGCGTACTCGCCCGCGTCCTCGGGCACTTTGGCCGCCGTGCCGTCCGCTGCCCGGTGGACGAGCCCCGGATAGGTGTCGGGGCTCTTGATGCGCCCGCGCAGGGAGTCGGCCACGAAGTCGGCGAACCCGGTGACGACATCGTTGCCGTAGAACCCGAAATCGACGTCGGACTGCCGCCGCATGATCCGCTCGTACAGGGCGGAGAAGTGGTCGTTGCCGAGGATCACCAGCGCGTTCGGATTCAGCCGCTTCACGCGCTGGGCCATGGCTATGGAGGCGCCGTAGTTGGCGGTCAGCACGCTGAAGCACACGGCATGTATACGGGAGGCGTGGGCGTCGATGAACTCCTCGATCGTCTCATTGCTGTAGACAACGCCGTCGAGATATCCGAGCTGTGTGCCGTCGGAGCCGAGCCGGTCACGCAGGGCGCTCATCAGGGTGAGTAACCCTAAGTTCGGATAGATCGACGTGTTGGCACTTGAGGTGTGGCGTGAGGTGTCGTTCGCGTTGACGAACAGCACAAGGTCCTGCTGGGTACTCATGACGTCTCCTGCTCTCACAAGGCGGAAAGGGTCCGGTGTGACGAGTGCGAGCAGTGACGACAGGCCGGTCAGACTCCTATGGCAGCGGCCTCACCTTCCGTCAGGGCGACCAGGTCTTCGAAGGTGGTGCGGAACATGGTGTGCGGCAGCCCGGCGCCGGCCCACACCTGGTCATAGGCGGCCAGCGCAGTGTCCACCAGGGTCCGCAGCGGCGCGGGATGACCGATGGGAGCCACCCCGCCCACCTCCTGCCCCGTCGCCTCCAGGACGAACTCCGGGGTTGCACGCCGTACCTTGCGCACCCCGACATGACTCGCTGCCTTCTTCAGGTCCACACGGTGGCCGCCGCTGGCCACGATGAGCAGCGGCGTGCCGTCAGCCTCGAAGATGAGGCTGTTGGCGATCGCGCCGACCGGGCAGGCCAGCTGCTCGGCGGCAGCAGCCGCGGTGGGCGCCGGGCTGGGCAGTTCGGTAATGCCACCGGGGTGGCCATGCAGGGTCAGGGCCATGCGGACACGTTCCAGGGCTGACGTCACAAGGTGCTCCAGGTTGCTTCCCGACGGCGGGACCAAGCAGGTCAGCGGCGGTCGGGTACTTGTGCGGGGTAGAAGACGACGAGGGTCGCACGGGTCTCACCGCACAGACTCTCGTAGGAATGTGGGCAGTTCGCAGTGAACGAGATGAAGTCACCCGGGCGGAGATGCACCTGCCTGTCATACGGGCCGACCAGCATTTCTCCGTCATGGACGATGAGGTGCTCCAGCACACCCTCACCGTGCGAGTCCGACTCGTACGTGCCCTCGGCCAGACGCAGGTCGAATATCTCGTACAGGGCGCGTTCCCCGGTCGCGCTGTGGACGAGTCGCAGCACAAGGCCGTCATCCCGGACCACCATGCCCTGGTCAGCCCGGGTGACGTGAGGCTGCGGAGCACTGTCTGCCGAGAACAGTTCCGGCAGCGGGATGCCGAGGTGTGTCGCCAGGGACGTCAGCGTCTCCAGCGTCGGATTGCCCTGCCCGCGTTCCAGCTGGGCCAGCGTTGCTTTCGCCACAGAAGCCAGCCTGGAGAGCTCGTTCAAGGACAGACCCCGGGCCAACCGGGCACGGCGGATCTTGCCGCCGACCTGGGCCGTCACGCTCGTACTCGTCACAGCCACGGAGCGTACTGGTCGCCCCCGAGGACTGGCAAGACGGCCGATCGGTCGCCATAACGACCAGCGATCGGGAGGAGACGCCCGTCGCCCGGACTCCAGAGCGACAGCACCCCCCTGTCGCCACCCCCGCAGAGTTGTACGCAAACACTCGACGACCCGAGACCAGTACCCCGAGGCCCAGCAGCGCGCGCCGCCCGTGGCCGACGGAGAGAAAGTGTTCCCTGGCAAGGCGGCCGAGAAGATCCTGGAAGTAGAAGTAACTACCCACAGTGACAGAACGCGAGTATCTGATCCTCGTTCACCCTGCAAGAACAGCTCGCAGGCGGTTGGAGGAGATACCCGCGAAGCGGCCCCCGCGGGGGC
>NZ_JBXUOY010000327.1:0-5318 GCF_057196705.1 Streptomyces sp. ATLC9
GGGCACAGGGGGGCGCGCTCAGCGGCGGTCGCGCGGGTGGTCGCGGGCCGTGCGCTCGTTGCCACGCCGGTGCTCCCCCGTCCGGCGGGCCGTCACCGGTCGCGGGTCGCCCGATCCCGCCGCCGGCGCCAACGCGCTCTGGCGGGGCCGCTGTCGCGCCGGATAGGTTCGCCGCGTTCACGGACAAGCCCACGGGAGGGCACAGATGCGCAAGGCGCTCAGAGCGCTGCTGACCCTGCTGGTGCTCATCGGCGCCGTCGGCGTCGGCAGCGCGTCGGCGGGGGCCGCCACCGCGGCCGGGACCGGCATCGAGGACCGCATCCTCGCGATACCGGGGATGCGCCTGATCGAGGAGAAACCGGTCGACGGCTACCGCTTCCTCGTACTGGGCTACCGGCAGCCCGTCGACCACCGCAGGCCCCGGAAGGGCACCTTCGAGCAGCGTCTGACGGTGCTGCACAGGGGTGAGGACCGGCCCACCGTCTTCCACACCTCCGGCTACGGGCTGAACACCAACCCGGCGCGCAGCGAGCCGACGCGGATGACCGACGGCAACCAGGTCTCCATGGAGTACCGCTTCTTCACCCCCTCGCGGCCCGAGCCCGCCGACTGGTCCAAGCTCGACATCTGGCAGGCGGCGAGCGACCAGCACCGGATCTTCCGCGCTCTGCACCGGATCTACGACGGGGAGTGGATCTCCACCGGCGGCAGCAAGGGCGGGATGACGGCCACGTACTACCGCCGCTTCTACCCGCACGACATGGACGGCACGGTCGCCTACGTCGCGCCCAACGACGTCGACGACGGGGAGGACTCGGCCTACGACGGGTTCTTCGCCACCGTCTCCACCGCCGAGTGCCGCGAGCGGCTGAACGCGGTGCAGCGCGAGGTCTTCGTGCGCCGCGACGAGATCGTGGCCCGCTACGAGGCATGGGCGAAGGAGGAGGGCTACACCTTCGAGGTCGTCGGCAGCGCCGACAAGGCATTCGAGAACGTCGGCCTGGACCTGGTGTGGGCCTGGTGGCAGTACGGGTCGGAGTCCGACTGCGGACAGGTGCCCGGGGCGGGCGCGAGCACCGGCGAGCTGTACGACTTCGTGGACCGGGTGGCGGGCTTCTCCTTCTACACCGACCAGGGCCTGGAGTACTACACGCCGTACTACTACCAGGCCGGCACCCAGCTCGGCGCGCCGAGCTTCGACACCCCGCACCTGGACGGGCTGCTGCGTCACCCCGGCATCTACGACCCGCGCTCCTACGTCCCGCGCGACATCCCGATGAGGTTCGACCGCCGGGCGATGCGCGACATCGACCGATGGGTGCGCAAGGACGCCGAGCGGATGCTGTTCGTCTACGGCGAGAACGACCCGTGGGGAGCGGAGCCCTTCCGGCTGGGCCGGGGCAGCGAGGACTCCTACGTCCTGACGGCGCCCGGCGCCAACCACGGCGCGGACATCGCCGACCTGGAGGAGGGCGACAGGGCCCTCGCCACCGGCGCCCTGATGCGCTGGGCCGGCCTGGACGCCGAGGCGTCGGCGGCGCGGAAGGCGGCTCCGCTCGTGCCCTACGACGCGAAGCTGGACCGGGCCGGCGAGGCCGACCGGCGGATGCTGCGCCCGTAAGGCGCGCCCCGCACACGGAAACGGTGGGCGCGACCGGGTCTTCCGGTCGCGCCCACCGGCGTTCCGCGCCGCCCGGCGGGCGTCAGCCGGTGCGCGGGGCCGCGGTCGAGGCGCGGACCATCAGCTCGGTGCGGACGGTCGCCACGCCCCCGGGGGGCGCCGACTCCCGGCCCAGCGCCAGCCGTCCGGCGCGGGCGCCCGCCTCGTGGAGGGGGATGCGGACGGTGGTCAGGGCGGGGGAGGCGTCCGCGCCGAAGGGCAGGTCGTCGAAGCCGGCCACGGACACGTCCCCGGGGATGCTCAGGCCCGCCTCGCGCAGTGCGGCGCAGACGCCGAGGGCGACGGTGTCGTTGGCGGCCAGCACGGCCGTCAGACCCGGCTCGCGGCGCAGCAGCTCCAGGGTGCCGTCGTAGCCCGAGGAGCGGTCGTAGGCGCCGTGCACGGTGAGGCGTTCGGCCTCCGCGAGGAGGGCGCGGTCGTGGTCGGCCAGCGCGGCCCGGTGGCCTTCCAGGCGGTGCCGGGTGGTGGTGCGCTCGGCCGGGCCCGCGACGTAGCCGATGCGGCGGTGGCCGAGGGCGAGCAGGTGCCCGGTCAGAAGGCGGGCGCCGCCGCGGTTGTCGAAGGCCACGGTGAGCGGCGCCGCGCCGGCCCCGGCCCCGCCGCCGTCCTCCTCCGGCAGCGGCGGCCTGCCGCACAGCACCACGCGGGTGCCGGCGGCGGCCAGCCGGCGCAGCCGGGTGGACAGCGCCTCGGTGTGCGCGGGGTCCTCCACCGCGCTGCCGGTGAGGACGACGGCGGCGGCGCGCTGGCGCTGGAGGAGCGTGAGGTAGGTCAGTTCGCGCTCGGGGGAGCCGCTGGTGTTGCACACCACCGCCAGTTTCCCGCCGGCCTTCTCCGGTTCCATCTCCGACTGGACGGCGCTTGCCATGATCCCGAAGAACGGGTCGGCGATGTCGTTGACGAGGACGCCGACGAGGTCGGAGCTGGCGGCGGCCAGGGAGCTGGCCGGCCCGTTCACGACGTACTCCAGCTCCTCCACCGCGCGCAGCACCCGGCTGCGAGTGGCCCCGGCCACCGGATAGTTGCCGCTCAGTACGCGCGAGACGGTGGCCGCCGAGACCCCGGCCCGGGCCGCCACGTCCGCCAGCGTCACTGCCATCGATTCCTCCGGTGCGGTTCTCGTCCGCGGTGTCGTCTGCGGCTCTTGTCGTGAGTGCTGTGGGCAGGCTAGCTTGCCCTGGGATAGAAAGCGCTTTCTAAAGCGAGAGGGAAGCTCATGACACGCAGGGTCGTACGGATCGCCATGAACGGCGTCACCGGCCGGATGGGATACCGCCAGCATCTGGTCCGCTCCATCCTCGCCATCCGGGAGCAGGGCGGACTGGAGCTGGGCGACGGCGATGTGCTGTGGCCCGAACCGGTCCTCGTCGGACGCCGCGAGCACGCGCTGAGGGCGCTCGCCGAGCGCCACGGCCTCGACCCCGACGCCGTGAGCTGCGACCTCGACGCCGTACTGGCCGACGAGAGCGTCGAGATCTACTTCGACGCCCAGGTCACCTCCGCCCGCGAGGCCGCCATCCGCAAGGCGATCGCCGCCGGCAAGCACATCTACACCGAGAAGCCCACCGCCACCGGTCTCGACGGCGCGCTGGAGCTGGCCCGGCTGGCCCGCGAGGCCGGCGTCAAGCACGGCGTGGTGCAGGACAAGCTCTTTCTGCCGGGGCTGCTCAAGCTCAAGCGGCTGATCGACGGCGGCTTCTTCGGCCGCGTCCTGTCGGTGCGCGGCGAGTTCGGCTACTGGGTCTTCGAGGGCGACTGGCAGCCCGCCCAGCGCCCCTCGTGGAACTACCGGGCCGAGGACGGCGGCGGCATCGTCGTCGACATGTTCCCGCACTGGGAGTACGTGCTGCACGAGCTGTTCGGCCCGGTGCGCACCGTCCAGGCCGCCACCGCCACCCACATCCCGCAGCGCTGGGACGAGCACGGCAAGCCGTACCAGGCCACCGCCGACGACGCCGCCTACGGCGTCTTCCACCTCGAGGGCGGGATCGTCGCCCAGATCAACTCCTCCTGGACCGTGCGGGTGAACCGCGACGAACTGGTGGAGTTCCAGGTGGACGGCACCGAGGGATCGGCCGTCGCCGGGCTGCGCACCTGCCGCGTCCAGCACCGCTCCGCCACCCCGAAGCCGGTGTGGAACCCCGACCTGCCGGTCACCGAGTCCTTCCGCGACCAGTGGCAGGAGGTGCCGGACAACCACCCCGAGGGCGGGGAGTTCGACAACGGCTTCAAGGCGCAGTGGGAGCTTTTCCTGCGCCACGTGGCGCAGGACGAGCCCTACACCTGGGACCTGCTGGCCGGCGCACGCGGCGTCCAGCTCGCCGAACTCGGCCTGGCCTCGGCCGCCGGGGGCCGCCGTCTCGACGTACCGGAGCTGAGCCTGTGATCCGCCTGCCCGACGCCTGCGGCGTCCTGCGCGAGTACACCCCCCGCACCGAGCCCGCGGTGCCCGCCGTCCCCGCCGCCGGGAGCCCGCCGCTGGTCTCCCGCACGGTCTTCTCCGCCGCCCACGTGGTCGCCGACCCGTTCGCGGACGTGGCGCCCGACGGCCCGGCCGCCGTGGACTGGGACGCCACGCTCGCCTTCCGGCGCCATCTGTGGTCCCACGGGCTCGGCGTGGCCGAGGCGATGGACACCGCCCAGCGCGGCATGGGCCTGGACTGGGCCGCCGCCGCCGAGCTGATCCGCCGCTCCGCCGCCGAGGCGGCCGCCTGCGGGGGCCGTATCGCCTGCGGCGTGGGCACCGACCAGCTCACCGGGCCCGCCGCCTCCCTGGACGAGGTCCGCGCCGCCTACGAGGAGCAGCTCGCCGCGGTGGAGGAGGCCGGCGCCCAGGCGATCGTGATGGCCTCCCGCGCCATGGCCGCCCTCGCCCGGGGCCCCGAGGACTACCTGGAGCTCTACGGGCACCTGCTGCGCCAGGCGTCCGAGCCGGTGATCCTGCACTGGCTGGGCCCGATGTTCGACCCGGCGCTCACCGGCTACTGGGGCAGCGAGGACCTGGACGCCGCCACCGAGACCTTCCTCGCCGTCATCGCCGAGCACCCCGACAAGGTCGACGGCGTCAAGATCTCCCTGCTGGACGCGGGCCGCGAGGTCGCGCTGCGCCGCAGACTGCCGGGCGGGGTGCGCTGCTACACCGGCGACGACTTCAACTACCCCGAACTGATCGCGGGCGAGGACCCCGCGGCCGGCGGGCGCTTCAGCCACGCCCTGCTGGGGATCTTCGACCCGCTGGCGCCGGTGGCCGCCGAGGCCGTACGGGTGCTGGACACCGGGGACCCGGCGGGCTTCCGCAAGCTGCTGGACCCCACCGTCGAGCTGTCCCGCCACCTGTTCCAGGCCCCGACCCGCTACTACAAGACCGGTGTGGTGTTCCTCGCCTGGCTGGCCGGGCACCAGGAGCACTTCGCCATGGTCGGCGGGATGCAGTCCGGGCGCTCGCTGCCGCACCTGGCACGGGCGTACGAGCTTGCCGACTCCCTGGGGCTGTTCCCCGACCCGGCGCCGGCCGAGGCGCGGATGCGGCACCTGCTGGCGGTGTACGGGGTGGCGGCATGAACGCGTTCCCCGAGGCCCCCGGTGCCGGCGGGGGCGGCGGGCCGCGCGGCCGCGCGCGCCGCCCGCCGCCCGCGCG
>NZ_JBXUOY010000328.1:0-5317 GCF_057196705.1 Streptomyces sp. ATLC9
GGGCAGGGCGCCGCGGCGGCCTGCCCGGTGACGGCGACCGGAGCGTCACAGCGGCTGGAGCGGCACGATGTCCGGCGCGCCCAGCCGCGCGGCGTCGGCGGTCTGGTCGTCGGGCTGGCGCTGGGACTCCCGCTCGGCCTCGACCCGCTTGTGGTAGTGCTCCACCTCGCGGTCGATCTGCCCGGCGTCCCAGCCGAGCACCGGCGCCATCAGCTCGGCGCACTCCCGCGCGCTGCGCGTGCCCCGGTCGAAGGTCTCGATGGAGATGCGGGTGCGGCGGGTGAGGACGTCGTCCAGGTGGCGCGCGCCCTCGTGCGTGCAGGCGTACACCACCTCCGCCCTGAGGTAGTCGTCCGCGCACGGCAGCGGCTCGCCCAGGCTCGGGTCGGCGGCGATCAGCTCCAGCACCTCGTCGGTCAGCGAGCCGTACCGGCCCAGCAGGTGCTCCACCCGCGCCACGTGCAGCCCGGTGCGTGCGGCGATGCGGGCGCGGGCGTTCCACATCGCGTGGTAGCCCTCGGCGCCGACCAGCGGCACCTCCTCCGTGGTGCACTCGGCGACGCGGTGGTCGAGCCCGTGGACGGCCTCGTCGACGGCGTCCTTGGCCATCACCCGGTACGTCGTGTACTTGCCGCCCGCGACGACCACCAGGCCCGGCACCGGGTGGGCGACGGTGTGCTCGCGCGAGAGCTTGCTGGTGGCGTCCGACTCCCCGGCCAGCAGCGGGCGCAGCCCGGCGTACACGCCCTCCACGTCGTCGCGTGTGAGCGGCACGGCCAGCACCGAGTTGACGTGGTCGAGCAGGTAGTCGATGTCGGCGCTGGAGGCCGCCGGGTGGGCCTTGTCCAGGTCCCAGCCGGTGTCGGTGGTGCCGATGATCCAGTGCCGGCCCCAGGGGATGACGAAGAGCACGCTCTTCTCGGTGCGCAGGATCAGCCCGGTGGTGGAGTGGATGCGGTCGCGGGGCACCACCAGGTGGATGCCCTTGGAGGCGCGGACGTGGAACTGCCCGCGTTCGGCGGTCAGCCGCTGGGTGTCGTCGGTCCACACGCCGGTGGCGTTGACGACCTGCCTGGCCCGGATCTCGTACTCGCCGCCCTGCTCCAGGTCCTCCACCCGGGCGCCGACCACGCGCTCGCCCTCGCGCAGGAAGCCCACCACGCGGGCCCGGTTGGCGGCGTGGGCGCCGTAGGCCGCGGCGGTGCGCACCAGGGCTGCGACGTAGCGGGCGTCGTCCATCTGCGCGTCGTAGTACTGCAGGGCGCCCACCAGCGCGTCCTTGCGCAGGGCGGGCGCCGCCCGCAGCGCCTGGCGGCGCGTCAGGTGACGGTGGTGGGGCAGCCCGCGGCCGCGGCCGGAGGCCGTGGCCAGCACGTCGTACAGCGCCACGCCGGAGCCCGCGTACATCCGCTCCCAGCCCCGGTGCCGCAGCGGGTAGAGGAAGGGCACGGGCCGGACCAGGTGGGGGGCGATCCGCTGGAGCAGCAGTCCGCGCTCCTTGAGCGCCTCGCGCACCAGCGCGAAGTCCAGCATCTCCAGATAGCGCAACCCGCCGTGGATGAGTTTGCTGGAGCGGCTGGAGGTGCCCGAGGCCCAGTCGCGCGCCTCGACGATACCCGTCGACAGGCCGCGGGTCACCGCGTCCAGGACGGTGCCGGCGCCGACCACTCCACCGCCGACGACCAGTACGTCCAGCTCGCGTTCCGACATGCGGGCGAGCGCCTCGGCCCGCTCGGCCGGTCCCAGTACCGCTGTCCTCACCACTGCCTCCCTGATGTGCCGACGCCCCGGTCGATCGCCCGTCCGTTTGCCTGGCCGTATGTCTGTCCGTACCCGTGCTGGCCCCTACCCGTTCGTCCGCCGATCCCACGACTTCGACCCGGGCGGACACCGCTCCGCGCACAATCCACCATATCTGTCATATATGCGCTTAACCTGACATCGCCCCACACGCCAGCCAGCCCCACGAGTCCTTCGACAGGGGAAGGGACGCCACCTCATGCCCGCAGATCTCGCCGTCCTCGGTCTGGGTCGTCTGGGTCTTCCCGCGGCCCGGGCCGCCACGGCCGCCGGTATCCGCACCATCGGCTACGACCCCGACGAGCACACCGTGCGGGAGCGGGGCGGGGGGCGCCGGGGGGCGGGCGCCGGGCTGTCGGCGGCCGAGGTACGCCGGATGGTCTCGGCCGGCTTCCGCGCCACCTCGGACCCGTCCGTACTGGGCCGGGTCCGCGCCGCCCTGATCTGCGCCCCCACCCCGCAGGGCGAGGGACGCGTCCCGGACCTGGGCGCGGTACGGGCGGCGGCGCTCGCCCTCGGCGAGCGGCTGCGCCCGCGGACCACGGTCGTGGTGGAGTCGGCCGTCCACCCCGGCGGCACCGAGGAATACGTCGCCCCGCTGCTGGAGAAGGCCTCGGGGCTGCGGGCCGGGCACGACTTCCACCTCGCCTGCGCCCCCTCCCGCCTGGACCCCGGCAACCGCTCCCACGGCTACGCCAACACCCCGCGGGTGATCGGCGGACTGACCCCGGCCTGCACGGAGGCCGCCGCCGCCTTCTACGGGCGGCTGGTCGAGAAGGTGGTGCGGGCCCGCGGCCTGCGCGAGGCCGAGACGACGGCGGTGCTGGAGACCAACTTCCGGCACGTGAACATCGCCCTGGTCAACGAAATGGCCGTGCTCTGCCACGACCTCGGCGTGGATCTGTGGGACGTGATCCGCTGCGCGGAGACCAAGCCGTTCGGCTTCCACGCCTTCCGGCCGGGCCCGGGCGTGGGCGGCCACGGCCTTCCCGTCGACCCCGCCTGCCTGGACCGCGCGGGGCGCACCCCGGGCTACCCGCTGCGCCTGGTCGAGGTCGCGCAGGAGGTCAACGCCCGGATGCCGCGCTACGTGGCACAGCGCGCGGCGGCCCTGCTCAACGAGCACGGCAAGTCGGCGCGCGGCGCCCGCGTCCTGCTGCTGGGCGTCACCTACAAGCCCGACCTCGCCGACCGGACCGGCTCCCCCGCACCCGAGATCGCCCTGCGGCTGATGGAGATGGGGGCGCAGATCGGCTACCACGACCCGCACGTGCCGCAGTGGCGGGTGGCGGGCCGGCCCGTCCCGCGCGCCGACTCCCTCTACGAGGCCGCCGCCGCGGCCGACCTCACCCTGCTCCTCCAGCACCACCGCGTCTACGACCTGCAGAGCCTGTCGGCCAAGGCCCAGCTCCTGCTGGACACCCGCGGCGCCAGCCCGACGGGGGCCGCCCACCGGCTGTGAGAGGCCGCGTACCGGCGCCGGGCCCTGTCTCGGGTCGCGACTGCCCCGGAGGGCGGTGTCGGGAGCGTTTTCCGTGGTCACGAGCCAGATCACTTGTCCGGTCACATCACAGGCGACCGGCCGAGAACTCACGGTTGGTCACGGTCTGCATGCGATACGGCTCCGGCAGGTCCTCCATACCCAGAAGCAGATCGCATGCCCGGACCGACTCGGAGTACTCCCCGACCCAGTAGGAGCTCACAGAGAGCTCGAAAAGGAGCCCCCAGCGGTAAACCCACGGTTTCGTGAACAGCACATCCCCGGCCGGAACCGGTCTGCCGACACCGGCCTTGGCGAACATGTACGCGGTGTTGTGTCGCCCCATTCTGCGCAGACCCGAGGCAATCTCATAGCACGCCTCAAGCCGTTGTGGTCGGGATTCCCATGCCCTGATCAAAGACTCCATCCCTCCCTTCCAGTCATCCAGTTCGACACGCAGGACCCCGGCCTCAAGGAGTGCAACGTAGACTTCCTCGCCCCAGCCCCCCATCTCCGCCCTCCGTTCGTACAGATCGATCGCCTCGGACTTCCTCCCCAGATCTCGCATCGTTTGCGCAAGATAGAACACTGTGCGCCCGTTCCCAGGGTCTCGAGTCAGTTCTTCGGAAAGCAGCGCGGCGTCTCGCTCGAACTTGTCCTGACGTGAACCGCCGTCAGCGAAATCCGTGATCACGATTTCGTCGAGAAGCTCCGGCTTGTCCGTTTCACCAGTATCCAGGTACTCGTGGGTCGCACCCACGTAGCGCCAGTCGATGTCGCCACGGACCAGGCGCTTGATCCGATATTCCAGATCTCCTTCATGCCGGAGCATGTAGGAGGTGGCGGTCAGGGCGGGGAGGGGTCCGTTCAGCCTGACGACGTGATCCGCGTCCAGGAGCAGGAGATAGTCAGCCTTTCCGCGGGCGCGCCTGATGTTACGAGTTCGATTATGACCGAAGTTCACCCAGGATTCCTGGTGAAGTTCCCCGGGAATCCCGCTCAGTGTGGACCTGATCAATGACTGCGTCCCGTCGGTCGAACCGGTGTCCGAGATAACCCACGAGTCGATCAGGTCAAGCACCGAACCGAGGCATCGACCGATCACACGCGACTCGTTCTTGACGATCATGCACAAACAGATTGAAGGCATCCTGGCGCCCTTTGCAAGAGTTGGTGTACATGAGCAGGGAACACAGCGCGATCGAAAGCGTAATTCATCCGGCCCGTCGGACGCCGGGGACACGAGCCATGCCCCTGGCATCCGACGGATTTCCCAACTTCTCGGGCTATGCCACGTTTGTAGCGCACTCCGCGACTGCGGTGAGGGTTTCTCCCGTGACAGACGCGCCCCCGACCGTTACAGTCCACGACTCCGGCGGACTGGCCGCCTGCGCGTTCTCCGTGACGCTGAGAATCACTGGCCCGCTCAGCCGGTAACCACCTCCCGTGAGATGCCAGCCGGCCGGACACGTGGCGACCGAGGTGGCGCTGTTCGTGATCGGAATCGCCACGGTGTTACCGACGACCTCAGTGGTGGTGAGGGACGCGGTCGGACCCGTCGGACCCGTCGGACCCGTCGGGCCGGTCGGACCCGTCGCGCCATCGGCACCCGCCGGACCGGTCGGACCCGTCGCACCGGTCGCGCCATCGGCACCCGCCGGACCGGTCGGACCCGTCGCACCGGTCGCGCCATCGGCACCCGCCGGACCCGTCGGACCGGTCGCGCCATCAGCACCCGCCGGACCCGTCGGACCCGTCGCACCCGCCGGACCGGTCGGACCCGTCGCACCGGTCGCACCATCGGCACCCGCCGGACCCGTCGGACCCGTCGCACCGGTCGCACCATCAGCACCCGCCGGACCCGCCGGACCGGTCGGACCCGTCGCACCATCGGCACCCGCCGGACCCGTCGGACCCGTCGCACCGGTCGCACCATCGGCACCCGCCGGACCGGTCGGACCCGTCGCACCGGTCGCACCATCGGCACCCGCCGGACCCGCCGGACCGGTCGGACCCGTCGCACCATCGGCACCCGCC
>NZ_JBXUOY010000329.1:0-5313 GCF_057196705.1 Streptomyces sp. ATLC9
CCGCGGAGGCGACCGGGACCGGGGCCGGGGCCGGGGCCGGGGCCGGGGCCGGGGCCGGGACGGCGGACCGCGTCGGCCCGGTGGGGCGCCCGGCTCGTTGACGCCCCCTCACTTCGGTGCTTACAGCGCGCCGAGCGCGGACAGGACGGTCAGGCACAGCGGGAGGGTCGCGGCGAAGGCACCGCCCGCGTGCAGCACGGCCTCGGGGAAGGAACTGCCCGCGGCGCCGGAGAGGATGCCCGCGACCAGGGCGACGAGGACGGAGAACAGGACGGCGACCAGGACCCACAGGGCTCTGACCATCGGGGGGTGTGAGACGGGCTGGGTGCTCATCGGTCGTCTTCCTTCCCTTCGGAAGGACGGCCGGAGCGAGCTCGGACAGCTTCAGCCCGACCGCCCTCTGGACGGGGCAAAGTCGAGGTCTGCACCCCCAGTACAGACCTGCGTTTCATCGACGTGAGCGGGCCGGGGCGGCGGTCGACCCGCCGCCGGCCGCGCCGACCGAATACTGGCGCGTTCACTTTATCACCCAGTGTCACCAGATGCCCGCTTTGGCGGACAAGGGGCATTCGGACGGATTCATCCCGCAGCGGGGCCGGTCGCGTAGAAGGCCACGGCCGCGGCCGCGGCGACGTTGAGGGAGTCGACGCCCGCGCTCATGGGGATCCGCACGGTCACATCGGCGGCCGCGACCGTGGACGGACGCAGTCCGTCTCCCTCGGAACCGAGGATCAGGGCGAGCCTGGGGTGCCGCCGGGCCACGAACCCCCCGAGGTCGACCGCGTCCCCGTCCAGGGCGAGCGCCGCTGTGACGTACCCCGCCCCGCGCAGCACCTCCACGTCCTCGGGCCAGGATTCCAGTCTGGTCCACGGCACCTGGAGGACCGCGCCCATGGAGACCTTGACCGAGCGCCGGTAGAGGGGGTCGGCGCAGTCCGGGGAGAGCAGCACCGCGTCCATGCCCAGCGCCGCGGCGCTGCGGAACAGGGCGCCCACGTTGGTATGGTCGTTCACGGCCTCCAGCACCGCCACCCGGCGCGCGTCCGCCAGCAGGTCCGCAGGACGCGGGAGGGGCTTGCGGCGCATCGAGGCCAGGGCCCCGCGGTGCACGTGGTAGCCCGTCACCCGCTCGGCCACCTCCGGGCCGACGCTGTAGACGGGCGCTCGGACCGCGGCGACCACGTCGCGCATCGCCTCGGCCCACTTGGGCGTCAGCAGCATCGACCGCATCTCGTAGCCGGCCGCGAGGGCGCGCCGGATGACCTTCTCCCCTTCGGCGATGAACAGGCCCTCCGCCGGTTCGCGCACACTCCGCAGGCGGACGTCGGTCAGATCGGTGTAGTCGCCCAGGCGCGGATCGGCGGGGTCCCCGACGGTGACCGGCCCCCGGGCCGCCCCGTTCCCCTCCTCCGTCACGGCGGGCTCCCCGTCCTGCGCCCCGGTCCGCCCGGTCTCCGGCGCGGTCATCGGCCGGTCCCGGCCCGGTTCACGCCGACCACCTCGCCGACGACGACCACCGCGGGCGGGCGTATGCCCTCCTCCTCCACCGTGCGTGCCGCCGTCGCCAGGGTGGCGTCCACCCGGCGCTGGCCGGCCATGGTGCCCTCCTGGACCACGGCGACGGGCGTGTCCGGGGCCCGTCCGTGCTCCACGAGGGCCTCGGCGATGGCGCCGAGGCGCTCCACCGCCATCAGCATCACCAGGGTGCCGCGCAGCTTCGCCAGAGCCGCCCAGTCCACCAGCGAACGCGGGTCGCCCGGGGCGACATGGCCGCTGACGACGGTGAACTCGTGGGCCACCCCGCGGTGCGTGACCGGGATGCCCGCGGCACCGGGCACGCTGACGGAGCTGGAGATGCCGGGCACCACGGTGACCGGGATCCCGGCCTCGGCGAGCGCCTGCGCCTCCTCCATGCCGCGGCCGAAGACATAGGGGTCGCCGCCCTTGAGGCGTACGACGAACCTGCCGGCCCCGGCGTGCTCCACGAGGGCCGCGTTGATGGCCTCCTGGGCCATCGCCCGGCCGTAGGGGATCTTCGCCGCGTCGATCACCTCGACGTGCGGCGGCAGTTCGTCCAGCAGGTCGCGCGGGCCGAGCCGGTCGGCGATCACCACGTCGGCCTCGGCCAGCAGCCGGCGACCGCGCACGGTGATCAGGTCCGGGTCGCCCGGGCCTCCGCCGACCAGGGCGACGCCGACCCTGCGGGCGCGGTGCCGGGGGGCGGTCAGGGTACCGTCGCGCAGGCCCTCGACCACGGCGTCGCGCACGGCGGCCGAGCGGCGCGGATCGCGTCCGGTCAGGACGGCGACGGTGACGCCCTCGCTGCGTCCGGTGGCCGGGGTCCAGGCGGTGGCGGCCTCGGCGTCGTCGCTGCGGACGCACCACACCCGGCGCTCCTCGGCCTCGGCGGAGGCGGCCGCGTTGGCGCCGGCGTCGTCGGTGGCGACGACCGCGTACCAGGCGCCGTCCAGGTCGCCCGGGCGGTAGGCGCGGCGCTCCCAGCGCAGTTCGCCCGCCTCGGCCATGGCCTCCACCGACGGGGTGGCCGAGGGCGCGATCACCAGGACGTCGGCGCCCGCGGCCAGCAGCGCGGGCAGCCGCCGCTGGGCGACGGTCCCGCCGCCGAGGACGACCACACGGCGCCCGGTCAGACGCAGGCCCACGGGATAGGCGGGGTGCGCGGAGTGGTCGGACATGGCGGTGCGGCTCCTCGGAGGATCGCGGGCCGCTGCGGCGGTGGAGCGGCGGGAACGGGACTGGCTGCGGAGGGCAGCGGGTGCGGGCAGCGTACGACGCGGCGGCCCGGACCCGCTGTGCCGCAGGTCACCGGAGGGGCCTCGGTCCTCCCGGCGGCCTGCGGACGGTACGGCGGCGGAGCGCGTCAGTTCTTCTCGGCGACGCCCGCCGAGTCGAAGGTGGCGACCTCGTGCATGGCCCGGGCCGCGCTCTGCACCACCGGCAGGGCCAGCAGGGCTCCCGTCCCCTCGCCGAGCCTCAGGTCGAGGTCGATCAGGGGACGCAGGCCCAGCTTGGTCAGCGCGGCGACATGGCCCGGCTCCGCGCTGCGGTGGCCCGCGATGCAGGCCGCCAGCGCCTCGGGCGCGATGGCCCGCGCGACCAGGGCCGCCGCCCCCGCGCTCACCCCGTCGAGGACGACGGGGGTGCGCAGCGAGGCACCGCCGAGGATCAGCCCGGTCAGCGCGGCGTGCTCCAGCCCGCCGACCGCCGCCAGGACGCCGAGGGGGTCGGAGGCGTCGGGCCGGTGCAGTTCCAGGGCGCGGCGCACCACCTCGACCTTGTGGGCGTGCATCTCGTCGCTGACGCCGGTGCCGCGTCCGGTGACCTCGGCCGGGTCGGCGCCGGTGAAGACCGAGATCAGCGCGGCGGACACAGTGGTGTTGGCGATACCCATCTCACCGGTCAGCAGCGCCTTGTTGCCCGCCGCCACCAGATCGCGGGCGGTCTCGATGCCCACCTCGACCGCGCGCAGCACCTCCTCGCGGGTGAGCGCCGGTCCGGTGGTGAAGTCCGCCGTGCCGGGTCGCACCTTGCGCGGCAGCAGACCGGGCGCGGACGGCAGGTCGGCCGCCACACCCACGTCCACCACACAGACCTCGGCGCCCACCTGGCCCGCGAAGGCGTTGCAGACCGCGCCGCCGGCCAGGAAGTTGGCGACCATCTGCGCCGTGACCTCCTGCGGCCAGGCGGTGACGCCCTGAGCGTGCACCCCGTGGTCCCCGGCGAAGACGGCGACCGCCGCGGGCTCGGGGACCGGCGGGGGGCACTGCCGGGCCAGACCGCTCAACTGCGCGGAGATGATCTCCAGCATCCCGAGCGCACCGGAGGGCTTGGTCATCCGCTTCTGACGCTCCCACGCCTCGCCGAGCGCCTTGGCGTCCAGCGGGCGGATGCCCGCCAGGGTCTCGGTGAGCAGGTCGTGCGGCTCCTCGGCCCCGGGCAGGACCCGGCGGCCGTAGGACTCCTCATGGACGACCCACGACAGCGGACGGCGCTTGGACCAGCCCGCCTGCACCAGCTCGGGCTCGTCCGGGAAGGTGTCCACGTACCCGATGCACAGGTAGGCGACGACCTCCAGATGCTCGGGCAGGCCGAGGACCCGGACCATCTCGCGCTCGTCGAAGAAGCTGACCCAGCCCACGCCCAGGCCCTCCGCCCGGGCCGCGAGCCAGAGGTTCTCCACCGCCAGGGCCGAGGAGTAGGGCGCCATCTTCGGCTGGGTGTGGCGGCCGAGGGTGTGGCGGCCGCCGCGGGTGGGGTCGGCGGTGACGACGATGTTGACCGGAGCGTCGAGGATCGCCTCGACCTTCAGTTCCTTGAACTGCTTGGCACGGGCCCGGGGCAGCGACCGGGCATACGCGTCGCGCTGGCGCATGGCCAGCTCGTGCATCGTCCCGCGGGTCTCCTCGGAGCGGATGAGGACGAAGTCCCACGGCTGTGAGTGGCCGACGCTGGGGGCGGTGTGGGCCGCCTCCAGGACACGCAGCAGCACGTCGTCGGGGATCGGGTCGGAGCGGAAGCCGTTGCGGATGTCGCGCCGTTCGCGCATGAGGCGGTGCAGCGTCTCGCGTTCGGCCTCGTCGTACCCCGGAGCCGCGGGGGGCGGGGCGGGCGCGGTACCGGCGTCGTCCGGGACGGCGCCGGTCTCCGCGGTACCGGCCGGCTCCGGCGTCTCGGGCCCGTGCGCCTGCCCGGCGGCGGGTACGGCCGGCTCGACGTCGGCGGGCGGCTGCCCGGCGGCGTTCCCGCCGTCCTGCCCGTGATCCTGCCCGGGCGTCCCGGCGGTGACCGCCACGGCCTCCATCACCTGCGGTCCGGCGCCCGGCACCGCCGCCACGGCGAGCTGCTGCTCGGGGGCCGGCGCGGGCGCCTCCTCCACCGGTGCCGCCGCGGGCTCCGGCTCCGGAGCGGGAGCCTGGGCCGCGGGTTCGGCGGGGACCGGAGCGGCGGGCACGGGCTCGGACCGCGTCTGGGCCGGCGCGGGGCCGTCCGCGGCCTCGGGAGCAGGTTCCACGGGGGTGGGTTCGGCGGAGGTCGTCCCGGCCTCTGCTCCGGTCCCGGTCTCCGTTTCGGTTTCGGCCTCCGCCGCGACGGGGCCCCCAGTTCCTTCGGGGCCCTGCGGGGCTTCCGCCGCGTTCTCCGCGGCCTCCGGTGCTCCGGGGCCGTGCACCTGCCCGACGGCGGGCCGGGGCGGTTCCGGTTCCACGGCCTGTGCCTCGTGGGCGGTCCGCGCTCCGGGATCGGCCGCGGCCGGCTCGGGTCCGGGGGGCGGCGCGGGGGGCGGCCGCGGGGGCG
>NZ_JBXUOY010000330.1:0-5294 GCF_057196705.1 Streptomyces sp. ATLC9
ACCAGATCATTGACCGCCGCCTCCTCACGCACCGTGAAGAACGGCTGATCCACCAGCAACCCCGACTCCGCGTCCAGCGCCACCCCCGCCGCGCCCCCGGCCGATAGCGTGGCAGTCGCTTCCGGCCGCCACCAGGCGGCTCCCCCAAGTCCGTTGAGGAGACCGCCATGCGCGTCACCGCCTTCGATCACCTGGTGCTCAACGTCGAGGACGTCGAACGGTCCCTCGACTTCTACTGCGGTCCACTGGGTCTGGAACCGGTACGCGTGGAGGAGTGGCGCGCGGGGAAGGCGCCGTTCCCGTCGGCGCGGGTGAACGACACGACCATCATCGACCTGGTCACCGGCCCCCGCGACGGCTCCAACGTGGACCACATCTGCCTGGTCGTCGAACCCCTGGACTGGCAGGAGGTCGTGGACTCGGGCGCCTTCACCGTGGTGGACGGCCCCGGCCCCCGCTTCGGCGCGCGCGGCACCGCCCAGTCCCTCTACGTCCTCGACCCGGACGGCAACACCGTCGAACTGCGCTGGTACCCCCAGGACCGTTCCCGCGAGGGTTCCCGGGACATCTGACGACTGAGTATCGACAGCACGGCGGTCGCGCTGCTGGACGCCGCGGCCCGCGAGGAGCCGCCGTTCCTCCTGTACTGGTGCGCCAACACCGCCGAACGCCCGCTGAGCGGCACGGCCGCGGAGGCGTGCTCCGTCCCCGCCGGCCCCGGCCACCGGCCGCGCACCCTTCGCGAGGTGCGGTAGCGGATGACCTACGCGCCGGACCGGTCGGCCGTCGCTGAGGAACTCGTGGCGGGTGGCAGTGCAGGCCGCCGGGGCGGTGAGCACGCGGACGCGGCTGCGTGCACATCGCCCGGCAGGTCCCTGCTCCGCGACGTACGTCGCGTACCCGGAATGCGCGACGTACTGGCGGGGGGAGGGCATCCTGAACGGAACACCGGAGGGGGGCACCACGTCCGCGGTGCGCCGTGTCGCGGTCGTGGACGTGGAGGACATCGCCCTTCTCGAAGCGGCCCCTGGATACCACCCCACCTGGTGCCGCGTCAGCCAGGGTTCACCCCGCTCGCCGCGTTGGCCGGAAGCCCGGGCAGGACAAACCACACGCGGCTTCCGGCCGCCCGGCGATCGCACGCGCCTGGGGTCCCCCCCCCGGCCGGAGGCTGGGGACGCCTCGCCACCGGGCGAACCCTGACCGACGCGGCACCAGGCGGTACGGGTCGACGTGTCCGGACGAATCGACGGAACCGCCGAGGTGCGCCACCTTGCCGCTCTGCTGCTGAAGCGAGGCGGTGTCGCGTTCGACGACTACTCCGAGCACGCCTGGACACGACGGGAGACCGAGTCGGACGCCGTGATCGAGGGCCTGCGCTTCTTCGACTTCCGTACGTATCACGAACGCCACCGCCGCCCCGGCCACGACGTGTTCTGACCCGAGGAGGCGCTGCCCGCGGGCCCGGTGCACCCGAGGCGACCGGTCGAGGGCGGTCGCCGTGGGCGGTCTCGTATCCCGGCCGGTCGACCGAAGCGGGCAGGACGGGCAGCGGGAGGTGTTCGCTCAGCACCACTGAGGCGGCGCCGAGGGGTCCAGGGAACGAGCAAGGCCCAGGTCGTTGACCTGGGCCTTCGTCATGGAGCGGGTGACGGGAATCGAACCCGCGCTCTGAGCTTGGGAATCACCACGCGATCACCCGCGCATTACGCCTCTGACCTGTGCGGATGCCTTCGCAGACAGCACTGCAGTGGTGTCCGAAGTGACCGCTGCTGACCGCCCTTCCCCGCCCGTTCTGGCACGCATCTGGCACGGAGCCTGTGTCTCTGGAGGCAGCAACGCATGGAAGGATCCGGGCGTGGAGATCATGGCGGATCTGCGAGTGATGCTGGGCTCGCTTGCCCGGGAGGACGGTGGGTTCGGCCGGGTCGCGGCAGCGGACACCGGCACTATGGAAGAGCATGTGTACCGTCTGGTGCTCGACGCGCACGAAGCCTGGGCGGGCTACGCGGTCAAAGATGCACGCGGGCCGACCGGTCCTGCCGACATCCGCGGGGCACTGGAAGCCATCGACGCGGAGCAGGCCACGGACGTCATGACGTATCTGTCCGCAGGGGACCTGGTCTTCCCGGGCCGGATGCGCCGCGACCGGGAGCATGCTCACCGAGCCGCCCGGCGAGTGGTGAAGCTGCTCGGCTACGAGGCGACGTGGGCGACGAACATCGAGCTGTCCGACGCAGGTCACGGGTGGAACCCCGTCACCCGGCACTCCTTCGATGGGGTGGTCGCCGGCGTGGGTAACGGTGTTGTCGTTGCCTTGCTGCAAGTGGGCGAGGACTGACACCCGCCGCATTGACCATTGCCTTACAAGTTCGATCCGGGCCCGCTGCGGCGGCTGCCGTCGATTGGTACGACGGCTGGACAAGGGTGCTGGTGTATGCCTTCGTTCGCCGTCATTGATGTCAGCTACGGATTTCAGAAGCCTTCTGATCTGTAGTTCTACAGAGATTGGTCATTGACGTAATACAGGCTGCTGGGAACCCTATGGGGGCGGCGTGGGGCGCTGCCGGTTGCTGGAGTTGCTATACCTCAGCAGGGTCATCCGTTGAGGGCTTCCACGAGAGCCATGAAGATGCCCAAGTCGAAGACAGCGACGGCCACGAGCCCGATAACCACCAGCGAGCAGTAAGAAGCAATTGCCACCGTGGCCCGCGCTCGCCCGAAGACGCCGGCGAGGCAGACGGTTGCGGTCTCCGGGCGCTATGAAAGCTCGCGAAACATGCCTTCGATCGCAGTACGCTCGGAAGTCGATACGGAGGTGCCTGGGAATCCGTATCCCATTCCAGACGAGGGTCGATCGTGGGAATGCTCATCGTATGCGTAACGTTGTTCAATCGACTCCCGGGCAGACTCGATGTCTGACCTCATGTCGTCGATGACGCCGACTCTAATCGCCGTTGTTTCAACTTCGTCGATCCACTGATGATCGGAATCGCGATCTTGCTCATTTCCGGACAAATTTTCCAATTCCTGCCGCAACCCAGACCAGACGCTCTCGTAAAACTTTTCGCTAGGGTCAAACTGCTGCTCTAGAACTGAACCATATGATATAAAGAAATCCTCGAATGCGGTCACGTCATCCAGGGTGTACAGCAATTCACCCCAGCTTTCGAAGGCCCATCTCAGTTCATCTCGGACATGATCCGGATCTTCTGCGTAGCGCATCATCAAGGCCGTATTGAAGGGCTTCCAATCGTCCGGCTCCATGTAGCTAGAGGTTGAGCTCTTAAGAAGTTCGGTTGTCACCGCAAGGATCTCATTGAATGATCTTCCCAACAATTTATGCGCTGGCTGCAGCGAGTTGATAAGGGGCTTAATCGTTCTCTGATAGATCCTAGCCGATCCGTGTGGATCGGATTTGCTGGCCTCTTTTTCTTTGGTGATCAGCTCCATCATCTTCCCGGCAATGGAGCTTGTGTGGTGGGTAACGGCTTCGGCGCAATTCGGGAAGCGGAGCTTCCCGTCAAGCTCGGATATCGCGTATATCAGGAGCGTGCTCACTTGCGCCAGATGCATTGCGTCCCGGATGATGGCCATCAGATAATCTGGCTCTTCGTCAAGGAAAGCGAGAATAAAGTCACGCACGCTTGGATTAGCATAGGTGATCACCGTGACCCCGTCATTCCCTTTTTCCAGACTAACAAAGGTGCCTTCTAGTACTCGAAGTGCGCTCGTGTACTCCGTTGGCTTCGCCTCTTTTTTGACCAGATCCTTAAGGTCCCTGGAGTTGGCGCCATAAAAAGGAAATGAGGCAAGTGTAAGCGTTATCCTTTGCGCAAGATCCGACAAGCCATTATTGAAGACAATTCTCCAAAGATCCAGTGGATGGTCAAGCGTGTGGTTGAGGGTGCGCACGAGTTCATCCGCCGATGCGTGAGGCCGCTTGATGACCAATTCCAGGATCCGTGGGGAGAAGTTTTCGTGCCTAACGACTGCCCAATAGGAGGAATTTTCTACGTACTCCCTGACGACTTCTCGTGACAGAGTAGAAAAGTAAAGGTGATTGTACAGTATGCGGGCTCGTTGGATAGCTCCGTAGTCAGCGATCTTTATTACGAACTCGATAACTCGCAAATCTGCATGTGCGATCGGCTCGCTGATTAGTCGAGCTTGTTGAAGTATTTGCGATCTCGTAGTCATTACAAGCCGCTTGTCCGGGTTCCGTGCCACGCGGTCCATTAGGCGTATTACCGAGCTGTCCTTCGCGCGCCTTTCGCTAAGGTCCGTCTGTCCGAGGAAGTCGTCATACAGGAACACCTGCTTGCGACCCGACTTGTATGCCTCCCATGCGTCATCAACGTCGGTTCCCACCGATACGATCTGCCATCCTTCGTACCAGTACCTTAGAGCGAGCATTTCGGCGAGCATACTCTTGCCGACTCCGGGCGGACCAGTCAGGATGACTACATGCTTATCGTCGAGTAGTTCGTGTGCTGCTTTGAAGCTGTTGGTTGGAACGTACAGCTTCACTCGATCCCTAATATCCTCAAGCAGCGCCTCACTGCGCTCCCAGATACCGCTCTGGACAATGCGTTCCAAAATGGTTGTTGAGGCGAGCCAAAGCTTGAAATGTTGCTGCTCTACTATCGGATGCCGTGTGATTAGGCCATTGATGTCAGCTTGGGTCAGCAGGTCGGCGCTGTCAAAAAGCCACGGCTTGAGGTCGCCAGCGAGGGTGTCTTTCTGGGTCCTGTTTAGATCTTGAGATGTGACGAAGAGATAGCGGTCGGGCTTCTCTTTGTCCATCTTTGGAACTTCCCGACGTGCCGACGCGCGGAGGTCCGAGAACGACGAGCCAAGGTAGTGCTTGCACTGGACGACGACCTTCCCTGCTGCCGTGCTCGCCCGTAAGTCGATGCCTCCGTCGCGACCACGCCCGAACGCCTCCAGGCGCCAGCGATATTCGGCTTCGAGAAGATCACGAATCAGTATTTCGAAGTCGTTAGGTGAGAGGGTGCGGAAGTCGTAGTCGGCCAATCTGCATGCTCCAACAGAGTTAGCGATCCCTCAGCATGCACGCTGAGGGCAGGAGCATTAACTATACCGACGCCAGCGTCCGCCGCCGATGGTTTGTCAGGTCACGGAGTCCTGCGGCCATCCTCTGGCCAGTACGGCGCGGACAGTGAGGTTTTCTCAGCGAAATGATCTACGCGAAGCCGGATGAGGCTCTGGTGTCCGGACGATTCGGGCAGCCCTGCCCCGGTGGCGGGCAGACGTAAAGCCCCTGGTAGGAC
>NZ_JBXUOY010000331.1:0-5290 GCF_057196705.1 Streptomyces sp. ATLC9
GGCCGGGCCCGCTGCCGGGCCCGGCCGACGGCATGGACGGGCAGCCGATCACATGAGCATCAAGTGGTTCCTTTGGCAAATCCGACTACCCATCGACCGGCGAGGATGGCGCAAAACCGCGTTGCGAACCCGCCGGATCAGCTGTGAATGTGATCCCGTCCGTCACTCCAGCAACAGACCGCATACCGCGTGCGAGCGTTCGCACCAGTACACGGCTGTTCTGTCGACAAAGGAGAGCGCGCACGACATGAAGCAGAAGAAGACCTATGTGAAGCCCGCCCTCTTCGATCAGGGGAGCTTCCGCAGGAGGACCGCGGGCTACTTCGTCGGGAAGTACAAGGAGTACTTCAGCCGCCGGTTCGTCTGACCGTCCCGTGACGAAGAAGATGCCCGGTCATCTGCGTGACTTCTTCGCGGTCCTCCCGGACACGGCCGGGGGACAGGCCGTGGCCGGGCGTCTTCGCCCGGACGGGACGGCGGGCTCGGCCGCGGACACGGGGACCGTCCGCCACCCCTCCGGGCGCCCCTGGATCGTCTTCCGCCTCCCCTTCCGTCGGATCAGCCACGTCACGCGCGGCGACGACTCCCTCGTGCTGATCGGCCCGGCCCGCGTCCCCGGCCCCGTCCTCCGCGGCGTCCTCGGTCCGGCCCGCGACACCGCCGACCTCCACCGCCGGCTGACCCGGCTGCCCGGCATCCACCACGTCGTCTCCCGGGTGGGGGACGACGTCTGCGTGCGGGGCACGGCCTCCGGGCACCGGCGCGTCTACCACGCCCGGTGCGCCGGCGGGCGCGTCGCCTCCGACCGGCCCGCCCTCCTGGCCCACCTCACCGGGGCGGGGATCGACGACGCCGCGCTCGCCCTGCGCCTGCTGGACCTCGTCCCGCACCCGCTGCGGCACCGCCCCCTGTGGCGCGGTCTGGAGGAGGTCGATCCGGCGTACGCGCTCAGCCTGCGCGACGGCCCCGGAGGCCCCCGCCACACCGTGTGGCGCTGGTGGCGGCCACCCGAGCCGGAGCTCGGCACGGAGCGGGGCGCCCCCCTCCTCGCCGCCGCGCTCGCGGACTCCGTCCGCGCCCACCTGGCCGGGCACACCCGGATCAGCTGCGAACTCTCCGGCGGGCTGGACTCCACCTCCGTCGTCTTCCTCGCCCGGCGGGCGCCGGGCGAGCGGGAGACGGCGCTGCTGACCGTCGCCGCGCGGGACGGCCACTCGGAGGACGAGATGTGGGCCCGCCGGGGCGCCGAGGACGCCCGCCGCGTCACCGGCCGGTCCGTAGAACACCATGTCGTCCCGGCCGGCGACGCCCCGCTGTTCTACGCGGACCTGCGGGGCAACGCCCGGGAGCTGCTGGACGAACCCTTCCCCGTCGCCCCCGCGCGGGCGAGGGCGTACCTGCTGCTCAGCCGCGCCGCCGCCACCGGCTCCCGGTACCACCTCACCGGCTACGGCGGCGACGAGCTCTTCAACGGCCTGCCCTCGGCCTGCCGGGACCTGTTCCCGGGCAGCCCGCTGAAGGCGTGGAACCGGATCGGCGCGCTGCGGCACCAGCACGGCTGGCCCCTGTGGCCCACTCTGCGCGGTCTGCTGGCCCGCCCCTCGTACGCCGCCTGGCTGGCCGGCTCCGTCACCCGCGAGCCGCCCGCCGACCGCGGTCCGCTGCTCTCCTGGGGGCCGCGGCAGTCCCTGCCGCCCTGGCTCACCGGCGAGGCCGGGGCGCTGATCCGGGGCGAGCTCCGCTCGGCCGCCGGGCACGCCGAGCCGCTGAGCCCCCGCCCCGGGCGGCACACCGACCTCGACACCATCCGGGTCGGCGCCCGCGGTTTCCAGGCGCTGGAGGACGTGGGCGTCACCGCGGGCCTGCCGGTGGCCGCGCCGTTCTACGACGACCGGGTCGTCGAGGCCGTGCTCGCCGTCCGCGCCGAGGACCGGGTCGTCCCCTGGCGGTACAAACCGCTGCTGGTGGAGGCCATGCGCGAGGCGGTACCCGCCCGCCTGCTGGCCCGGACCACCAAGGACCATATGTCGGCCGACGACGTGCGCGGGCTGCGCGAGCACTCCGCCGAGCTGCGCGCGCTGTGGGAGGACTCCCTGCTCGCCCGGCGCGGACTCGTCGACGCCGCCCGGCTCGGGAGGCTGGCCGACGACCCGTACTCACCCCTCCTCCAGCGGTACCCGGTCGATTCCACGGTCTCCTGCGAGACCTGGCTGCGGACGGCCGAGGACGCCTGGCCGGCCGGGGAGGACCACCGCGATCCCGACAGGAGCGAGGAGACCCCGTGAGGCTCAGACAGGGTGTGGCCATGACCACCACCGAGTACGGCGCCGTACTGCTCGACGAACGCAGCGGTGCCTACTGGCAGTTGAACGAGTGCGGCGCCGTCGTGGTGGACGCGCTCGCCCGGGGGCGGGGCCGGGAGGCCGCCGTGGAGCGGTTGCTGGAGGAGTACGACGTCGGCCGCGCCGAGGCCGAGGCGGACGTCGCGGAGCTGACCGGCCGGCTGGTCGAGGCGGAGCTCCTCGCGCCGTGACCACCGAGATGACCATGCCCCGCCGCGGCTCCGGCTCCGGCGGCCTCCGGGTGCGCACGGCCGTCGCCGCGGCCCTGGTGCTGAGCCGGCTGCGCCCGGGACGGCTGCGCCGGGTGCTGGCCCGGGTCGGCCGCGGCGCCCGTCCCGCCGGGTACGAGGAGACCCTGCGCGTGTACGAGGCGGTGGTCGCCGGCAGCCGCAGATGCGCCGGCTGGTACGGCTGCCTGCCGCGCTCCATCGCCATCGCGCTGGTCTGCCGGATGTCGGGGGTGTGGCCCGACTGGTGCGCGGGGGTGCGCGGCGCGCCGCCCTTCTCCGCGCACGCCTGGGTGCGGGCCGGGGGCAGGGCGGTCGGGGAGCGGGAGCCGGACGACCTGCGGCCCCTGATGACGGTGACGGCGGGCGGAGGGGACGGCGGTGACTCAGGCGAAGGCCCCGGTGGATCCGGCGGCGGACCGGGGCGTGGACAGGGGCGCGAAGCCTCCGGCGGGGACGGCGGCGGCCCGGGAGGGGACGGGCGAGCCGGGCCGGCCGGGGCCGGCCGGTAGTCCCCCGCCACTGCGGCTGCTCCTGGAGCGGGTCCGGCCGCACCGCCGGGCACTGGCCGGCGGAGGGCTCCTGTCCCTGCTCGGCTCCGGCGCGGACCTCGCCATGCCGATGATCGCGAAGCACGCCATGGACGCCCTCGCGGACGGCCGCTCGCCCGTCCGCCCGCTGATCGCCCTCACGCTCGTCGTGCTGCTGGGGGCGTTCCTCGCGGCGGCCGGCAGGTATCTGATGGCACGCACCGGCGAGGCCGTCGTCCTGCACGCCCGGCGGCGGCTCGTCGGCCGGATGATGCGGCTGCGGGTCGAGGACGTGGACCGGCTCACCCCCGGCGATCTGCTCTCCCGCGCCACCGGCGACACCTCGCTGCTGCGCACCGTGCTCTCCCGCGACATCGCCGACACCGTCACCGGGGTGCTGGTCCTGCTGGGCACCGTGGTCCTGATGGCGGTCGTGGACCTCGTCCTCCTCGGGGTGACCCTCCTCGCCGTACTCCTCGCCCTGGGCCTGCTCGGTCTGCTCATGCCGAGGATCCAGCGGGCGCAGCACCAGGCGCAGGAGGCGGTCGGCGCGATGGGCTCGGCACTGGACCGCGCGCTGCAGGCGTTCCGCACCGTCAAGGCGAGCGGGGCCGAGGAGCGCGAGAGCGCCGCCGTCGCCGGTGCGGCGCGCCGGGCCCACGACCGCGGTGTGGCGGTGGCCCGGTGGAACTCGGTCTCCGAGGTCACGACCTCCGTGGCGATGCAGTTCGCCTTCCTCGCCGTACTGGGGGTCGGCGGTGCCAGGGCCGTCTCCGGGGCGATGGAGATCTCCTCGCTGGTCGCCTTCCTCCTCTACCTCTTCACCCTGATGGGCCCCCTCGGCCAGCTCACCGACGGCTGGAGCGGCCTGAGCGGCGGACTGGCCGCGGTGCGGCGCATCCGGGAGGTCGAGGAGCTGCCGCGGGAGTCCGGGGAGCCGGCGCCGAAGAAGCCGCGGCCGGGGGGACCGGCGCCGCTCGGTGTCGTCTTCGAGGACGTGGTCTTCGGATACGGCGGGCGCGGCGAGGGCCGCCCCCCGGCGCACCGGGGGGTGACCTTCGAGGTGCCCGCCGGCGGCCTGACGGCGCTCGTGGGTCCCTCCGGCGCCGGGAAGTCCACCGTGTTCGCCCTGCTGGAGCGCTTCTACGAGCACGACGCGGGCACCGTCGCCGTCGGCGGACGCGACATCCGCCACTGGCCGCCGGCCGAACTGCGGTCGGCGATCGCCTATGTCGAGCAGGACGCGCCCGTGCTGGCCGGGACCCTGCGGGAGAACCTGCTGCTGGCCGCTCCGGACGCCGCGGAGGAGGAGGTGCGGCGCGCGGTGGCGCGCACCCGGCTCGACGGACTCGTCGAGCGGCTGCCCGGCGGTCTGGACACGCGGGTCGGCCACCGGGGGGTGACGCTGTCGGGCGGCGAGCGCCAGCGTGTCGCCATCGCCCGGGCGCTGCTGCGCAAACCCGGGCTGCTGCTGCTCGACGAGGTGACGTCGCAGCTGGACGCGGTCAACGAGGAGGCGCTGCGCGCGGTCGTCATGGAACTCGCCGCCGAGACCACCGTCCTGGCCATCGCGCACCGGCTCTCCACGGTGGTGCGGGCCGACCGCATCGTGGTCATGGAGGACGGCCGGGTCCGTGCGGTCGGCCGCCACCGCGAGCTGCTGCGCTCGGACGCGCTGTACGCCGGGCTCGCCGCCGCACAGCTCGTGGCGGGCCGCTCCCCCGCCCGGCCCGCGGAGGACTCATCCCGTCCCGCGTGAGCACCGCACGGCAGCACGGCGGGGCCGGCACGGCGGGTCGGCCGGCACGCAGAAGCGCCCCGGACGACGAGTCCCCCCACGGGCCCGTCGACGGGGCGCCTCCTTTTCCCGGACATGGACTCCCCCCACGGGATCCTGGCCGGGTGTCTGCCGGGCGGCGCACGGGCGGGAGGGCCGCTCAAGCTCCCCCGGGGCACACCACCTGCGCGGACCACCGTCCTCGTCCCCCACAGACGAACACGGCGGGCGGCGGCGGCTCCGCCGGAGTGCCGACGCCACCCCATAAGACACACGAGGCCGCCGAATGGTTACCCCCTTTTCCGTGTGACGTACATCACTCTTCTTCACGCCTCCTCCACCGCTCCTCCACGCCGGGCACACACCGCGGGCCCGCCGGGCGGCCCCGCCCGGCGGGCGCGGGGGGCGCGGGGG
>NZ_JBXUOY010000332.1:0-5232 GCF_057196705.1 Streptomyces sp. ATLC9
GACAAGGGGAGCCCGCCGAGAGGCGGGCTCCCCTTGTCCACGCTCCGGAAGCCCCCCGTCTCGGCCCCCCGTCTCAGTCCACCTGCCGGCGGTCGACGTACTCGAAGACCGAGCCGTCGGGGTGGCGGGCCACCAGGTTCCGGCCGATGGGGGTGGACTGCGGGCCGGCGATGATCTCGGCGCCGACGGCCCGCAGATCGGCCACGGCCTCCTCCACGTCCCGCACCGCCAGCGTGGCGGTGACCTTGCTGAGGACCTCCATCGGCCCGGGCGGTCCGCTCATCAGCAGGAAGGGGCCGACCGCGGCCGCCGAGACGGGGCCCTGCGTGAACCGCATGGCCTCGGCACCGGTGAGCCGCTCGTACACGCCCGCCGCCGCGTCCAGGTCGTCGACACACACACGCAGCGCAGTACCCAGAATCTCCATGGTGAGGAGCCTAGTTGGGGGCGCGTACGGTGTCAGGCGCGCCCCGCGGGGCGCGCCCGTACCGTCTCAGGCCCGGCACAGGACCTGCCCGTGCGGCACCGAGAACCAGCCGCCTGGCGCTCGCCCCACTCGCGCCGGGCGGCGGCGATCCGCTCCAGCTCCGCCCGGTCCGCGTGCCCGCACCCGACGGCGAGGCCGGCGTAGACGGAGCCGGTGGCGCGGTCCGCTCACAGACCGCTCCACCAGGCGCGGTCGGTCTCCGCGGCGAGGCACCAGACGTCCGCGCTCGCGTGAAGCGGACGTTGTCCAGACCGCGGGCGGCGGTGGACCGGGCCTCGGTCAGGACGTCCTCGGCCCGGTCCACCCCACCACCTCCCCGGGCGTGACCAGGGCGGCCAGGTCCGCGGTGATGGTGCCCGGGCCGCAGCCCACGTCCAGCACCGACAGGCCCGGGGCCGGGGCGGGCAGGAGGTGGGCGGCGGAGTTGGCCGCGGTGCGCCACCGGTGGGAGAGCGCAGGACGGACTCATGGTGGCCGCGGGTGTACACGGCGCTCGGTCTCGGCATGCCCGCACCGTACCGCACCATCTTGAAATGTGAGCAATTCTATTCCGAAATATGGACTCCAGTAGGGTGTGCGGCCCTGGTGGACCTTGGTCGGCGCGGCGCTAGGCCGGGGCCGAACCGCCCGTCGCGCCCTCGGCCGGAGGCCCGCCGTAGGGCCAGCGCAGCAGTGCGCCGAGCCCGCCGACCGGCAGCCCCCCGGAAGTGCCGGGCTCCTCCGCGAGCGGTCCCACGGAGATCACCTCGGCGCCGGTGGCCACCGCCGACCGCAGCAGCGCGTCGTCCGCGCGGGCGCTGACGGGACGGGTCTCGCCCAGGTACTGCATGTCGGTGCGGCGCACCGACACCTGGTCTGGCTCGTCGCCCACCCACACCTCGCGGTGCAGGTCGGGCCCGTCGGGTCGGACCAGCAGGGCGGAGATGCGGTGCTCGCGGGCGGCGTCCACCAGCGCGGGCACCCCCTCGGCGGCGCCCACCCTCCCGTCGTCGGTCGGCACCCGTCCGGCCTGGAACCGCTCCATGGCCTCGGCGGCGTGACGGTGCGCGTACGAGGCGCGGGCCTCCTCCACCTCCTTCTCCAGCTTCTCCTCGCCGGCCGCCGCGTTGCGGCCCGGGGCGCGCACCCCGTGCTCGGCGATGACGGCCGGGCCCCGGAAGTCGGGGGCCAGCCTGTCGTGCACGGCGTGGCACTCGCGGGTGTCGCCGGCCAGGACCAGCACCTCCGCGCCGGTCTCGGCCTGGCGGGCCTTCAGGCTCTCCGCGATGAGGGTCGCGTTGTGCTCCCAGGTGTTCTCCACCGCGTTCTGGAACCGCCGCTCGGACCAGTCGGCGCTCGGGGTGCGGTGCACCGGCCAGTCCTCTCCCCGGATCTGGCCGGCCTCACGCCTGCCGAACGGGCCCCGCAGCTCCAGGTCCGCACCGGTGCGGTCGATGCGGGCCAGCAGGCAGGTGGGGGCGGCGTCCATCAACTCCAGCAGTGGCGTGGTGTGCGGCAGTGGTCCCCAGGTTGCCTGCGGGCCGCCGCTCGGCGTCCGGGCCAGCGCGGGGTCGAGCACCACCTCGCCCGCGGTGGCGAACAGCGCCCGCCCCGGCGAGGCCGTGCTGCGCGGCAGTGCCAGGAGGGCGTCGTACACCGCCTCGCGGGTGCGCTCGTCCGCTCCCTGGCTCTTCAGCAGGTCGTGGACCTCGCGGGCGGCGAGTTCGTGGCGGGCCGCCGCGTCCTCGGTCAGCCACGAGGTGTCGAAATAGACCGAGGCCCAGGGGCCGGAACGGTCGAAGACCGGGCTCAGGAATCCGAGTTCCATGGGCTCTCCCTTCTTGTGGTGGACGGGTTTCCGGGTACCCGAACCGGTGCAAAAGACACGGAGCGGGGCCGGAGAACGCCGACGAAGGAGACGATCGCACCATGGGCATGGGAGTAGACCCGGAGAAGCTGTCCGAGACCGCGCTGATCGAGGAGCTGGAGTCCCTGCACCGGACCCGGCACGACACCCTGCTGCACGGCTCCTCGGACGCGCTCGCCGCGCACACCCGGCGCACCGCCGAGCTGGAGGGCGAGTACCTGCGGCGCCATCCCGGCCGGGCCGTCTCCGCGGGGCGCACGAGGGAGGGCGCCCGGGCGCGCACCGAGTGAGGTGGGGGAGCCGCCGGTGAGAGCGGGCGGGCGCGGAGGTGCGGAGACGGCGGCGTGGTGGCGGCTCCGTGACGGCCGGGTGAGCGGGTGTTTGCCCCCCGGAGGCGGGGGCACCCGGACTGCGGCCGAGCGAGCGGCCCTGTGGGGGAGTGAGAAGGCTCCGGGCACGGAGGTCAGGGACCGTGCCCGGAGCCGCTCCCGAACCCGGGTACCACCCTGGACGGGTCGGGTACCCGCGGCAGCCCGGAAGACGGCCGGAGCCCCAAAGCACGCCCCCGGGCGCGGCGAACACACGGCACGGCGTGACGGGGGCGCACCCGAAAACCGGGTGCGCCCCCCGTCACCCGTCGGGGAGGGTGGACCCATGAGTGATGAGTACACCCGCCCCGGAACCACTCTGGCACCGGGGGGCACGGTGACCGTCGTCCTGCACAAGTCCCGTGACCGGCAGGTCCGTTACCCGGCGACCGTGGAGCGCGACGACGGCGTCCACGCGGTGGTGAGGGCGCCCTGGGCCGGCCCGCCGGTGCGGGACTTCGGCTTCGTGCGCTTCGAGAGCGGGGATGTGTTCACCGAGCACTACTGGCGCGACCGCTGGTTCTCGGTCAAGGAGGTGCGCGGCCCGGACGGCGTCCTCAAGGGCTGGTACTGCGACGTCACCCGCCCCGCCGCCGTCGCACCGGACACGCTGAGCACATGGGACCTGGAGCTGGACCTGTGGGTCTCGCCGGACCGGTCCGCGGTGCTGCGCCTGGACGAGGACGAGTTCGCCGGGAGCGGGCTGCCCGAGAGCGATCCAAAGACGGCCGGCCGGGCACGCCGCGCGCTGGACGAACTCGAACGACTCGCCCGTGAGGGCGGTTTCGGCGCGCTGCTGGACTGACCCCGGCCCGCCCGGCGGCTGTCCGCCTCAGTCCCTCAGCCGCGGCAGGACGTCGCTCCGGCAGAAGTCGAGGAAGCTCCGCGGGTCGGGGCCGATCCGGTTGACGTGCACCACGTCGAACCCGGCGTCGGCGAACTCCCGCAGGGCGCTCACGTGCTCCTCGGGGTCGCCGCCGCACGGCAGCCCGGAGCCGGCCCCCGTCTCCTCGGTCACCGGTCGCGAGGCCCGCTCGAAGTGGGCGGGGTGGGCAGGACCTGGCCCGGTTCACCGGGCGGGAACGTGTTGGGCCGGCGGTGGTGGACGGTGCGCACGGCCTCGTCGCGGTCGGTGCCGTGGCGGACCTTCGTCCCGGCGAAGGCCGGCCCGTGCCCGGAGCCCCGGCCCCCGCCGCCGCGGCGGAAGCACTCCAGCCCCTCCACGTCGGGCATGGTGGTGACGAACCAGTCGGCCACCCGCCCGGCCGGGTCGATCGCCGCGTGGCCGAAGCCGGAGACGTCGATCGGCACCGGCTCGTTCGGTCCGTGGTCCTCACAGCCGGGAAGTAGCCGCACTCGGTCATGTGCGCGGTCCTCCACAGGTCCGGCGGTGCGGACACCGGGTAACCGGGTGCCGGTGTGAAAAACATCGTTTGAAGGGGTGGGCCCCGGGCATCCGAACCCTCGTGCTTCGGACCGCAGGCACATCCGCGGGAGCGGTGACATTCCCCGCCCCGGGTGTTTCGGCCCCGGTCCCCTGTGCCCGGTCCCGCGGTAACCCCCACAGAGCCACAGTCCACAGTTCGGGAGAGACCGCACATGACCCCCGTACGAGCACGAGCAAAGCACGCGCGGCACCCGCACGACGACGCCCCTGACACCACCGCCGAGTTCCAGCGCATCGCCGAGCTTCCGGACGGCCCGGAGCGGGAGGAACTGCGGCAGCGGGTCGTGCGGGCCTGGATGCCGATGGCCGAGCGCCTGGCCCGGCACTTCCGCAACCGCGGCGAGTCCCTGGAGGACCTGGAGCAGGTGGCCGCCCTCGGCCTGGTGAAGGCCGTCAGCCGCTACGACCCGGCGCGCGGCAGCGCGTTCGAGAGCTTCGCGGTGCCGACCATCGTCGGCGAGATCAAGCGGCACTTCCGCGACCACATGTGGGGCCTGCACGTGCCGCGCCGGGTGCAGGAGCTGCGCAACCGCGTACGCGCCTCCAGCCGCCAGCTCAGCCACTCCCTCGACGGCCGCACCCCCGGTGTCAGGGAGATAGCGGAACACAGCGGCCTGACGGAGGAGGAGGTGCGCATCGGCTCCGAGGCCCTGGAGAGTTACAGCACCCTCTCCCTGGACGCGGAGCTGCCCGGCGCCGACGACGGCTACGCGCTGGTGGACACCCTCGGCAGCGCCGAGCCCGGTTTCGACCTCGTCGTCTACCGCGAGTCGCTCAAGCCCCGGCTGCGCAACCTGCCCGAGCGCGAACGCAAGATCCTCTACCTGCGTTTCTTCTGCGACATGACCCAGAGCCGGATCGCCGAGCAGCTCGGCATCTCCCAGATGCACGTCTCCCGGCTGATCAGCCGCACCTGCAACCGCCTGCACGCCGAGGTCGAGGCGGACCTGGAGCGGGAGCAGGCCGCCGTGCCGGAGCGGGAGCGCGAACGCGTCTACGCGGGCTCCCGGGCCGCCTGACACGCCGCCTGCCGGGCCGGTGGCGAGCCCCCGCGCCCTTCCGCGCGTCCCCCCCCGGCCCGCGC
>NZ_JBXUOY010000333.1:0-5227 GCF_057196705.1 Streptomyces sp. ATLC9
CGACCCCCCCCAAGGGGCCCCCCCCCCGGGGGGCGCGCGGGGCCCCCCCCCCCGGGGGGCGGGGTTGCGGGGGCCTCGGGGCCGGCCGTCTCAGTAGGGTCCGTTGACGTTGTCGATCGAGCCGTAGCGGTCGGCCGCGTAGTTGCAGGCGGCGACGATGTTGGCGACCGGGTCGTACTGGCTGTTCGCCGTACCCGGGACGTGGTAGGCGTCGAAGGTCGGCTTGATGACCTGGAGCAGACCGATCGAGGGGGTGCCGCGCTGGGCGTTGATGTCCCAGTTGTTGATCGCGTTCGGGTTGCCGCTGGACTCGCGCATGATGTTGCGGTGGATGCCCTCGTAGGTGCCGGGGATGCCGTTGGCCCGCATGATGTCCAGCGCCTCGCGGATCCAGCCGTCGAGGTTGTCCGCGTAGGTCTCCGGCGCGGCCTGGGGCGCGGCCTTCTCGGCGGTCTGGCGGGCCTGCGTCCGGCTCGCGCGCTCCGGGGCGCGGTCCTGCTCCCCGCCGGAGGACCGGGCGGCCAGGGCCAGTTCCTGGCCGGGGAAGATCAGGTGCGGGTCGTCGCCGACGGTCTTGCGGTTGGCGTCGTAGACCGCCTGCCAGCCGCCCTCGACACCGTGAGCGGTGGCGATCTTGTGGAGGGTGTCGCCGGAGGCGACGGTGTGGGTGCCGGCCGCGGGCTCGCGCTCCGCCTCGGGCTTCGTGCCGGACTGCGTCCCGGTCTTCAGCCGGGACTCGCCGCGCGTCTGGGTGGCGGGGGCGCTGTCCGGGCCGCCGGAGTCCCGGCCGAGTCCGGCCGCGGGCCCGCAGGTGGGCCAGGCGCCCGGGCCCTGGAGCTCCAGCAGTCTCTCGCCGGCGGCGATCTGCTGCTGCTCGGTGGCCAGATCGGCGCGCGGCGCGTACTCGGTGCCGCCGGCGGCCTCCCAGCTGGACTGGGAGAACTGCAGCCCGCCGTAGTAACCGTTGCCGGTGTTGATGGACCAGTTGCCGCTGCTCTCGCATTCGGCGACCTTCTCCCACACCGCGGCGGGGGCCGCGTTCGCGCTGCCGGCGGCGACCACCGGCGCGGCGATTCCCGCACCGCCGGCCGCGGCGACCAGGGAGATCCGGGAGAACTGGCGGGATATCAGGGGTGTGCGGGGGCGGCGGTGACGACCACGGGACATGGGTGTGCTTCCTCTCCCACGCCTGCGAGGTTAGCTGTCGGATTCGGGCTGGAGTTGCCCGGCCGATTCCCTTCGTCTCAGGGGGCGTCGGAAATCGGCTTCACCCCAAGCCGGGCCGCTGGACGGGCGGCACGGCACGTATGTGGTTTCCCCGCTCCTGCCGCGGTCAGCTGTTGCCTCTCCCCCGCCGGGCGGCAGGACTAGGCGTCCCGGCGGTGAAACCCCCGCCACGGGCGGCGAAGGCCAGGACACATAAACACACGGAATTCACGGACACAAGGTGCGGAAATCCGACGTCCTGTCACTTTGTCACCGAGCCGACAAGCACGGCCGCCGTGCGTGTCCGGTCACGCGCCGGGTCGGAGAGCACCGAGGGCCGCACACACGTCAAACCGCTTTTCGGCCGGGAGTTTCCGCCGTCGGTGTCCATGCCTCCCGGCCGCGGGCACACGGAGTACGCGGCGATGTGATTCCCGGCACATCGATGGAACGGCCGTACCGCTATGGGGCGTTACTCACGACAGAAGCACTTGGTGAATATCGGGGACATAAGGAGACCCCTGACCCCTTTGGGCGTATAAACCCTTGAGGGCTTCATGGACGTTATGCCGCTTTCCGGCGCGGTCGCGGAGGCCGGCGGCGAAGGCGGCCCCCCGTACGCGCTCACGTGGGAGGCCGCGACCGCTCCGGGTCCCGGACCCGGAGCGCCCGCCGGGAAGTCGGCGCAGCCCTGCCGTGCGCCCGGGTCTCCTTCGCCCTCGCCAAAGACAGCGGGGCCCGCCGCCGGAGACGCCGGAGACGCCGCCCGCCCGGGGCGGCAGCGTGGCGCGGCCGCCGCCCCGGGCCGTATCCCCGGCCCGCCGTCCGTGCCGGCTTCGTCCCGGCCCCGGTCAGACCCGCTCCAGCTCAGCCGCTCCGAAGGAGACGTCGAAGCGGTCGCACCAGATGGTCACGCTGGTGAACGCGTCCGGGTCGACATCGGCGGGCAGGGCGTAGTTCTGGTCCCCCTTGTTGCCCTTCAGCCTGCCGAGGCTGACGTACTCCCCGTCGTCGAAGACGCCCCAGCCCGCCCGGCCTTCCCTCACCGGCGCGTCGGTCAGCCAGACGTGCAGATCGGGCCCGTTGCTGGTCTCGAGGTTCTCCAGGCGCACGACATGGGAGCCGTCGGGCAGCCGGATCAGCCGCACCGTCCCCGATGTCGGGTGCTCGTGGGAGATCAGGTCACCGCCGGCCAGCGTCCGCGGTCCGGCCTGCGCGGGCGGCGCCGCGGAGGCGGTCTCCCGGTCGGCCGCCGACGGGGCGGGCGCGCTCGGAGCCGCGGGCAGCGACTCCCGCACGGTCTCGTCCTGCCACAGCTTCCACGGCTGGAACCAGTACAGCCCCACACCGGCCGCCACCACGGCCACCACCACGACCGCCGCCACCAGCGGTCTGCTCACCACGGCGCGCAACGCGCCCACCCCCATCCACTCCGACAGTCCACTGCTCATCGTCCGGTTCATTCAACGCCAACAGCGGCACCGGCGCACCGTCCGGGACATGACGGAACGTTCACAACCGCGCCCCGGGGCGCGGAAGGCTCCGTGAGCACCGTGGCGAACCCCCGGCGGACGCGCGGTCGGCGGAAATGGGGCGGCGGCGTGAACGGGCGCCCGGCGAGCCGCTTTCGGGGGACGGGCCGGGCCCCCTCCGGGGCCCGCCGCGCGAAGTGACGGCGGACCCCGGAAGAGCTCAGGCGTTCGGCGGCACGCGCGCCGGGCGTCCCGAGCCCCGTGTCAGCGCGTATCCCCCGATGCCCGCGAGCGCCGCCAGCACCGCGCCGGACACCGTCCACACCCAGCGGTCGGACCACCGGCCCGACGACCAGCCGTCGTCCGGCTCGACACCCGACAGCACGGCCGACGCCCCGGAGCCGTCCTCGTCCTTGACGTCCTCGTCCTGCCGCGCCACCGCGACACCCGGTACCAGCGGCTCGGCCAGCCGGCCGTCCACGGCCGCCGCCCCGCCCATGTCCTTCGACTCCACCCGCACCTCGGCGGCCACCGGCTGCCCGAGGTCGGCCGTCCGCACACCCACCGCCGTCAGCCGCAGGTAGTACGTGCCCGGCAGCGGATCATTGGCCCACGGCTCCGACCAGGCCCGCACCGTGCGCAGCACGCACGCCAGCTCCACCGACCCGGTGCCCGCGGCGGCTGTGCGGGTCTGCGCGCCGTACTGGCACGCCTGACGGCGCCTCAGACCGTCGTAGACGTCGATCTGCCAGGTCTGCGCCGCGTGTTCCCGCGGGAGCTTCACCGTCGCCCTCACGGTGGGACGCTGACCGGTGTCGGCCGGGAACGACCAGTACAGGTAGTCACCGGCCGAGGCGCTCGCCGTCGCCGTCCGCCCCTGGCCGATCTCCGCCGCGGTACGGAACGAGGTGCCCGCCGATGTGGGCGCCGCATCGCCGTCGGACGGACTCGGGGACGGTGTCGAGTCGGCCGCGGCGGGTCCCGCCGCGAGGCCGAACGTCAGCAGCGCGGCGCTAACCACGCGTGTGATCCACATCAGTTGGTCCTCCACACCGCGACACGCCAACGCGACAGCCAGCCCCACACCATGCCCGCGAGGAAGCCGGTCAGCACCAGGACACCGAGCAGCCACCAGCCGCGGCCGAGCCCGAAGGAGGCCACGTCGGCGGCCCGCGACGGAGCGTCGACCACGTCCACGGTCAGTTCCAGCGGCATGCCGGGAGTGGTCTTCACCCCGTCCGCCGCGGAGAAGGAGTTCGTCACCCGCAGACACACCGTCTCCGCCCCGGCCTCGTTCTCCGCCTCCTCGTCGCCATCGCTTTCCGGCTTCGGATAGCGCAGACCCGTGGAGATCACGTCGGTGCGGCCGTTGCCCGCCGCCTCGCCGCGCACGATCTCCCGGCCGTGCACCGTGACCGCGCGCAGCAGCACCCCGTAGTCCGGCCTCACCGCCCGGTCCGCCGCCACGCTCACCGAGGCGCGCAGCTCCTGACCGGGCGCCACGTCCACCCGGTACCAGCGCTCCTGGCCGAACTCCTCGCGGTCGGTGTACAGGCCGGACTCCAGGGCCGGCGCCTCGGCGCACCGCGCCGCGCCCTCCACGGCCACCGGCGTCACCACCGGGTCGGCCGCCCGTTCCACCAGCTGGTTGACCTTCTCGGTGAGCTCGTCGGTGTGCTCCACCGAGGTGTAGGTGCCGCCGGTGGCCTCGGCGATGCAGCTCAGCTGCTGCCGCATCCTCGTGTTCGGCACCAGGCCGAGGGTGTCGATGGTCAGGCCGATGCCCTTGGCCGCTATCTCCCTGGCCACCTCGCACGGGTCGAGCGGGGCGCAGGTGTCCTCGCCGTCGCTGATCAGCACGATCCGCTTGGAGCCGGTGCCGCCGTCGAGATCGCCGGCCGCCTTCAGCAGGGCCGGCCCGATCGGCGTCCAGCCGGTCGGTGCCAGCGTGGCCACCGCCGCCTTGGCCTCGGTGCGGTCCAGCGGGCCGACCGGGTAGAGCTGCGCGGTGTCCTTGCAGCCCGTCTCGCGGTCGTCGCCGGGATAGTCGGCGCCGAGCGTGCGGATGCCGAGCCGGACCTCCTCGGGGGTGGCGTCCAGTACCTCGTTGAATGCCTGCTTGGCCGCGGCCATGCGCGACCGTCCGTCGATGTCCCGCGCGCGCATCGAACCGCTGACGTCGATCACCAGGTTGACCTTCGGCGCGTCCGCGGCGGTCTCGTCGGCGACCGCCCCGGCCGGGAACGCGATCCCGGCCGCGAGCACGGCGAGCAGGACGCCGAGGCCCGTCACCGACCGTTGTTTTCTGATCATCGGCGGATCCTATTGATCTCCGCCGCTGTGGTCCAAAACGGGCCCGGGGGGCGGTGGTTCGGGCGGTATCGTCCACCGGCCGCCGCGCCCCCCGGCGGCCCGCGGCACCTCACGGAGACCGCCCCCGCGCCCCTGCCCCGACAGCCCGGCCGCTTACCGCCCGGGCGGCGCGGCGCGGACACCGAAGGCGGATCCCGCCCACCCCGGGTGGAGGGCGAGCGCGGCCCGGGCCCGGC
>NZ_JBXUOY010000334.1:0-5156 GCF_057196705.1 Streptomyces sp. ATLC9
CCGCCGTCCCGCTGGTCCGGCCCTGCCGGGCCGTCCCCGGGCAGGGCCCCGTCCCGCTGGTCCGGCCGGCTCCGGCCGTCCGCGCCGGGGCCGGCGTCCCCACCCCTGCCGCCCGCTCCAGCCGGGCCCGCGACGGCGAGGGAACCGGTGTGTCCTTCCTGCACCGTGCTCAGCGTGTACGCCGTCGGACCGGCGAGCGCGGCCGCCAGCGACAGTCCGGCCACCGCGAGCGTCAGACGACGTCCGGTCCGGCCCGCGAAACCCGCCAGGAGCAGTCCGAGAGCCCCGGCCAGCCCGCCGGCCAGGACCGCCCACTTCAGCCAGGGCAGGTACTCGGGCGTACGGCCGAGCAGGACGTACCCCCAGCCGGCGGTGACCGCGGTCGTGGCCGCGAGGGTGAGGGAGACGGAGGCCGAACGGCGCCTCTCCCACAGGACGGCCGAGCCCATGCCGATCAGTGCGGCGACGTACGGGGCGAGAGCCACCGTGTAGTACTCGTGGAAGATGCCGGCCATGTGGCTGAAGACGGCGGCCGTCAGCAGCAGCGAGCCGCCCCAGACCATGAACGAGCCGCGTGTCGGATCGGTCCGCCCGGCCCGGCGGGTGATGACCAGCCCCGCGACCAGCAGGATCAGCGCGGCGGGCAGCAGCCAGGAGATCTGGCCGCCGACCGAGGAGTCGAACATCCGGCCCCAACCGGTCTCGCCCCACCGGCCGCCTCCGGCACCACCGCCCCCGCCGACACTGCCGGTCTCCTCCCCGTTGAGCCGCCCGAGGCCGTTGTAGCCGAAGGTCAGCTCCAGGAAGCTGTTGCTCTGCGAGCCGCCGATGTACGGACGGGAGGACGCGGGCCACAGCTCGACGAGCGCCACCCACCAGCCGCCGGAGACGACCAGCGCGAGAGCCGCCCATGCCAGCCCCGTCAGCCGCTTCCCCCCCGCCACCGGCGCGCGGACGCCGTGGACGAGCGCGAGAACGGGAAGGATCAGGAAGGCTTGCAGCCCCTTCGCCAGAAACGCCAGGCCGATCACGGCGCCGGCCCATACCAGCCACTTCGTACGGCCGTCCTCCAGGGACCGGACGACGAGGTAACAGGCCAGGGACAGCAGCAGCGCCAGCATGGCGTCGGGGTTGTTGTACCGGAACATCAGCGCGGCGACCGGCGTCAGCGCCAGCACGGTGCCCGAGACCAGAGCGGCGGCCGGGCCGGAACGGCGGTTGACGGACGCGTACACGACAGCGACCGTGCCCACACCCATCAGCACCTCGGGCACGAGGATCGCCCAGGAGTTCAGACCGAAGAGCCGTACCGAGAGCCCCATCGGCCAAAGCGAGGCCGGGGGCTTGTCCACGGTGATGGCGTTCGCCGCGTCCAGAGAGCCGAAGAGGAACGCCTTCCACGACTCGCTGCCCGCCTGCACGGCAGCCGAGTAGAAGGAGTTGGCGAACCCGGACGCGCTGAGGTTGTACAGGTACAGCAGCCCGGTCACCAGCAGCAGCGCGAGGAAGGCGGGCCGCGCCCAGCGGGGGTCCTCGGGCCGCCCGCGCCACAGCCTCCGGGCGAGCGGCCGCCGCGGTCCGCCCGCCACGGGGGCCGGGGCCGGGCGGGGGCCCGCCCCCGGGCCTGTGCCGGTACTCGTCTGATCGGGCTGCGTGGTCATCGTGGGGTCCTCGGATCGGTGTCGGCCGGATCGAACGCGTCAGTGGTGTGGGGCACGACGGGGGCACCGGCCCGCGGCGCGGTGCCGCCACGGTGGCCGCGGGCCCGGTCGTCGCGGTGGGGGAACACCCACGCCCGGAACAGCAGGAACCGCAGTACCGTCGCGGCGAGGTTGGCGGCGACGAGGACCGCCAGCTCGGCGGAACGGGCGGGGGCGTCGGACGCGGCGTGGAGCGCGGCGAGCGATCCGGAGGTCAGTACGAGGCCGACCCCGAAGACGGTCAGCCCCTGCGCCTGGTGCCGCACCACACCGCCGCGCCCCCGTACCCCGAAGGTCAGCCGGCGATTGGCGGCCGTGTTGGCGATCGCCGAGACCAGCAGGGCGAGACCGTTGGCGGCCTGGGAGCCGGTGAAGATCCGGAAGCCGCTGTAGAGCAGCAGGTAGAACAGGGTGGACAGTACGCCGACGGAGCAGAAGCCGGCCAACTGCCTCGCCAGCCCCCTCGGTACGCCCGTCAGCTCACGGTCCCGCGGATCGTCGCCGAAGGGCCTGGCCAGCCGGGCCAGTGGCAGCGAGCCGGTGGCCAGCGCCCTGCCGACCCGCCACACGCCCCTGAGGTCCTCGGCCGCCGTCCGGGCGATGCGCACCGTCGAGTCGGGGTCGTCGACCCAGTCGACCGGTACCTCGTGGATCCGCAGTCCCGCACGCTCGGCGAGCACCAGCAGCTCGGTGTCGAAGAACCAGCCGCCGTCCTCCACCAGAGGGAGCAGAATCCGGGCGACATCCCGGCGGATCGCCTTGAACCCGCACTGCGCGTCGGAGAAGCGGGCCTGGAGCGAACCCCGCAGGATCAGGTTGTACGAACGGCTGACGAACTCGCGCTTGGCCCCCCGCACAACCCGCGAGCCGCGGCTCAGCCGTGAGCCGATGGCCAGGTCCGAATGGCCGGAGATCAGCGGAGCGACCAGGGGCAGAAGGGCGTTCAGGTCGGTGGATAGGTCCACGTCCATGTAGGCGAGGACCGGTGCGTCCGAGGCCGACCAGACGGACCGCAGAGCCCGGCCCCGCCCCTTCCGCTCCAGCCGGAAGGAGCGGACCTCCGTGATCCGTTCCGCCAGCTCCGCGGCCACCCGAGCGGTGGTGTCCGTGGAGGCGTTGTCCGCGACCGTGATGCGGAACGCGTAGGGGAAGGTGCGCGTGAGATGTTCGTGCAGTCTGAGAACGCACGGCCGGAGGTCCTTCTCCTCGTTGTAGACGGGGATCACCACGTCCAGGACCGGTGCGGCCGCCCCCCCGGCCGGGACGTGCTCCCGGGGAGGCAGGTGCTCACGGGCGGGCCCCCCGCCGGGGGAGTGGTCGGTTCTCATGACACCGGGCTTTCTCACGTCGCCGTTCCCGACGGTGTGCGGAGACCGTGACGCGGAGCCGCGGAGGGGGAGCCGGTGGTCGGCTGCTCGTCGTCCGCCACGAGTGCGGGGACAGGGTTCCCGTCCGGCCTCAGCGGTTCGATGAGTGCCCGGGGTGAGGCTGTGGTCATGTTCCACAGCCTTGCGGGGGTCCTTGAGAGGGTCCTTTCTGGCGCCTGTGTTTTCTCTGAGAAGCCCGGTGCCCGAGGAGCCTCCGTCTCAGCCGGCGGAACGGGCTTACACGTCGTCGTTCCCGCACGGAGCGATGAGACCGGCCACGCCGCCGTTGCCGACGGAGTCTCCGGCGCTCGGGGCGCGGGCCGTCCGCCCCGTCGAACCACCCGCCCGGTGGCGGGGAGCCTGCCACGGGGCCCCAGAGGTTGTCCGGCGGAGCCCGTCCTTCGGGCGGACAGCCCCATCCGCCGGCCGGGGCCTCCTAGTTGGCGCCTATCTTCGCCAGCAGGTCCACGATGCGCGCCTGCACCTCCGGGCTCGTGGACCTCTCCGCGAGGAAGAGGACCGTCTCGCCGGACGCCAGACCGGGCAGCTCCGCCTCGTCGATGGAGGCGGAGGTGTAGACGACGAACGGCGTGCGGTTGAGCATGCCGTTCACCCGCAGCCAGTCGATGATCCCGGCGCGGCGGCGGCGCACCTGCATCAGGTCCATCACCACCAGGTTCGGCCGGATCTGCGCCGCGAGCTGCACCGCCTCCGCGTCCGAGGGGGCGTGCGCGGTCTGCATGCCGCGCCGCCCCAGCGTCGCGGCCATGGCGTCCGCGATGGCCGCGTGCTCCTCCACCAGCAGCACCCGCGGCGGGTGCTGCTCGCTGTCGCGCGGCGCGAGGGCCTTGAGGAGGACGGCCGGGTCCGCGCCGTACGCCGCCTCGCGCGAGGCCACCCCCAGACCGGCCGTCACCAGCACCGGCACCTCGGCGGCGACGGCCGCCTGGCGCAGCGACTGCAGGGCGGTACGGGTGATGGGGCCGGTCAGCGGATCCACGAAGAGGGCCGCCGGGTACGCCGCGATCTGGGCGTCCACCTCCTCGCGGGAGTGGACGATGACGGGGCGGTAGCCGCGGTCGGTCAGGGCCTGCTGGGTGGAGACGTCCGGCTCGGGCCACACCAGCAGCCGCCGGGGGTTGTCCAGGGGCTCGGGCGGCAGTTCGTCGTCGGCAGGCGGCGGTACCCGGCCGCTGCCGCCGGTGACCTCCACCGCCCCGCCCGGACCGTCCAGGTGCTCCGGCCCCTCGGCCCCGGCCTCGGGCGCGCCGATGGCGAACTCCCGCCCGCTGTGGGTGTGCTGGGCCGGAGGGTACTGGGGCTGTGCCTGCGGAGGCGCGGCGGCGATGGCGGCGGCGGCCGCCTCGGCGGCGCGCTCCTTCTCCACCGGGGGAGCCGCGAGCTTGCGGCGGCGGCCCTGTCCGGTGCTGCTCTGCGCGGGGGTGGGGGTGGAGGTGGACGCGGGCGGTACGGGCGGCTGGGTCTGCGGAGGCTGCGGTGCGGGCGGCGCGGCGGGCGCGGGTGGCTGGACCGCGTGCTGGCCGGTGTGCTGCTCGCCCGCCTGCCGGGCGAAGGGCACACCCTGGCCGAGAGTGCGCACACTGACGCCGGAACTCTGCTCCGGCGGTGCCGCCTCGCGGCCCGGCATCGGCAGCGCCCGCTGCCTGGGCGCCTCCTCGGACGGCGCCGAGCCGCCCAGGATGGGGCTGGCCGCGACCACGGTGAGGTCGGCCTGGCCGGACTGCTCCGTGTCGTCCGTGCCGCCCGTGTCGTCCTGGTCCGGGTGCCCGGGGCGCTGGGTGTGCTCGGGGTACCGGGCGGCTGGGGTGTGCTGTTCGGGCCCGGGAGCCCGTGGCTCGGCGGCGGGATCCTGCCGCGGCGTCTCCTCGGGCGGTGGTACGCGACGCCGCCGACCGGTCGGCCGGTCCTCCTGGACGGCCTCGGCCTGTGCGTCGGGCTGTGGCCGCACCGGCTGCAACTGCGGCTGAGCCGGGTTCGGCTGAGCCTGGTGCGGGCCCGGAGCCGGGGTCGGTCCGGGCGGCAGCGCGAACGCCGCGCGCCCCGGAGCCTGCGCGGGAGCGGCCGGCGC
>NZ_JBXUOY010000335.1:0-5150 GCF_057196705.1 Streptomyces sp. ATLC9
GGGCCGGCCCGCCGGTGCGGCGCGCCGGGGCCGGGACGAGGGCTTCGGCTCGGCGAAGAACTCGGCGGCCGAGCGCTCGCCGCTCTCCACGGCGCGTACGGCGGCCATGAGCTCGGCGGCCTTGTCCGGGGCGCCCGGGTCGCCCGGGTCGGCGGTCTGGCGGGCCTGATCGGCGTTGTCGGCGCCGGACGCGGTCACAGCGTGCTCCAGTCGTGATCGGGATAGCGGTGCACCGGGGCCGACACATCGTCCAGCGCCCGGCAGATCTCGTCGGGAAGCGTAAGGCCCTCCACTGACAGAGCCTCGCCGAGCTGCTGCGGCGTACGCGGGCCGATGACCGGTGCGGCCACCCCGGGCCGGTCGCGCACCCAGGCCAGCGCCACCTGGAGCGGGGTGACGGCCAGCCCGTCGGCGGCCGTGGCGACCGCGTCGACGATCCGCGCCGCCGCGTCGTCCAGATAGGGCTCCACGAAGGGCGCCAGGTGCTCCGAGGCCCCGCGCGAGCCGGGCGGGGAGGAGCGCCGGTACTTGCCCGTGAGCACGCCCCGGCCCAGTGGCGAGGACGCCAGCAGCCCCACCTCCAGGTCCAGCGCGGCCGGCAGCACCTCCCGCTCCACGCCGCGCTGGAGCAGGGAGTACTCCATCTGGACGCCGGCCAGCCGGGTGCGCGTCCCCGGGGCGGCGAGCTGCCAGGTGGCGGCCTTGGCCAGCTGCCAGCCGCAGAAGCCGGCCACCCCCGCGTAGCGGGCGCGGCCGCTGGCCACCGCGGTGTCGAGGGCCTGGAGGGTCTCCTCCACGGGGGTGGAGGGGTCGTAGGCGTGGACCTGCCACAGATCGACGTGGTCGGTGCCCAGCCGTTCCAGGGAGGCGTCCAGCGCGGCCAGCAGATGGCCGCGCGAGCAGTCGGAACGGCGCTCCGGGTCGGGTACGCCGCCCGCCTTGGTGGCGATCACCAGGTCCCCGCGGGGCACCAGGCCCTGCACCAGCCGGCCCAGGAGGTACTCGGCGCCGCCGTCGGCGTACACGTCGGCGGTGTCCACCAGCGTCCCGCCGGCCTCCCAGAAGGCCTTCAGCAGGTCCGCCGCCTCCCGCTCCCCGGTGTCCCTCGCCCAGGTGAGCGTACCGAGCCCGATCCGGGATACGCGGAGGCCGGTGCGGCCCACGTGCCTGTGCTTCATGGGCGTTGAGAGTACTTGCGGCCACGCGCTAGAGTCCCGGCGACGGGCACGTTACCGATCGGTAAGGGGACGCGGATGAGGCTCGGGATCAACCTCGGCTACTGGGGCTCCGGGATGGACGCCGACAATCTCGCGGTCGCCCAGGAGGCCGACCGGCTGGGCTACTCCGTGTGCTGGGCCGCCGAGGCCTACGGATCGGACGCCCCCACCGTCCTGGCCTGGGTGGCGGCCCGGACCGAGCGGATCGACGTCGGCTCGGCCATCTTCCAGATCCCCGCCCGCGCCCCCGCCATGACGGCCATGACCGCCGCCACTCTCGACACCCTCTCGGGGGGCCGCTTCCGCCTGGGGCTGGGCGTCTCCGGACCGCAGGTGTCCGAGGGCTGGTACGGGGTGCGGTTCGACAAGCCGCTCGCCCGCACCCGCGAGTATGTGGAGATCGTCCGCAAGGCGATGTCCCGCGAGCGGCTGACCCACTCCGGCGAGCACTGGACGCTGCCGCTGCCCGACGGCCCCGGCAAGCCGCTGAAACTGACCGTCCACCCCGTCCGCGAGCGGATCCCTCTGTACATCGCCGCCATCGGCCCGAAGAACCTGGAGCAGACCGGCGAGATCGCCGACGGCGCCCTGCTGATCTTCTTCGCCCCCGAGCACGCGGAGGAGACCACGCTCGGTGCGCTGCGCGCCGGCCGCGAGAAGGCGGGCCTGACCATGGAGGGTTTCGACGTGGCGCCCACCGTGCCGCTGGCCCTCGGCGACGACATCGACGCCCTGGCCGACACCTTCCGCCCCTACACCGCCCTGTACGTCGGCGGCATGGGCAGCCGCAAGCAGAACTTCTACAACCGGCTCGCCCGGCGCATGGGGTACGAGAAGGAGGCCGTGGAGATCCAGGAGAAGTATCTGTCCGGGGACAAGGAGGGCGCCGCGGCCGCCGTCCCCCGGCAGCTCATCGACTCCACCACGCTGCTCGGCCCCGTCGAGCGGATCGCCGACCGGATGCGGGCCTACGCCGAGGCCGGGGTGACCACCCTGTCGCTGACTCCGGCGGGCTTCACCCTGGAGGAGCGGATCGCCGCGCTGCGGGCCGGCGTGGAGGCCCTGGAGCGGTCCGGAACCGCCTCCTGAGGTCCCGGAGGGACAGGGGAACCGCCGCCCCCGCCCCGCGTTCACGCCGGGGCGTGCCCGCGGCCGTGGCGGGGGCTCGGGGGTCCTCCCCGCCACGGCCGCCTCCCGGCACAACGGCGCGGGGCCGCCGGGGTTACGCGCGGCGCGGCGGACGGGTCCGTTCGGCGCAGGGACGGGGGTGAGCTGTTGCCGCAGCACGCCCGCACCGGTTGACTCGGACTTCCGCGGGAACATCCACGGAAGGTGTCGGGCCATGCTGCGCAGAAGGGACCTGGTGCGGGAGGTCCTCGAGGACGACGCGTCCTTCCGGCTGCTGTGCTCCCTGGCCGCCGCGGCAGGGGAGCGCAACGGCGGGGAGAACCGCAGGATCGCCGCCCTCGTTCCCCGGGGTCGGCGCGACCTCGCCCCCGCGATGGCCCGGTACGGCGAGCTCCAGCGCGGGAACGCCCGGCTGCTGACCGGGCTGCTGGCCGCCTGCGGTCTGGAACCGGCCGAGGTGCCGCCCGAGGCGGACCACGCGGCCCTCCTGGAGGGGCGGGGGAGCTGTCCGGCACATGTCCGGGTCCGGTGCGGACAGCCCCTGAGCGAACGGGACGTCCTCGCCCACCTCGCCCACGGGCACGCCGCCTCGGCGCGGGCCGCCGCCTGGTTCGGCCGTCTGGCCGGGCACGCCTTTGGCCGTCCCGGGGCCGGCGAGGCGGCCCGGGAGATCGTCCGTGCCGAACGGGAGTACCTGGCCTGGTGCCGCGCGGCGATGCTGGGCTTCGCCCGCGCCGGCCATGTCGCCGCCGTCGAGCTGGCGCTGAGGGAGAACGCGCTGGCGGAGGCCCGTGCCCACCGCGACGCGGCTCTCGCCGTGCTGGCCCGCACCGGCCATCTGCTGGGATGGAGCATGGCCAGGTCGGTGGTCCTGGAGGGGTACGTCCAGGCCCGGTACGCCCGCGAGCGGCTGACGGGCCGGCGCCGCGCGGTGCGCCCGGAACCGCTTCCCCCGCCGCCCGGGCCCGCGCTCCCGTGCGAGGCGGTGCGGGACCGGACGGCGGGGGCCGGGTCCGGCACGGATTCCGGGGCCGCGCCGGGGCCTGCGTCCGGGTAGGCGGCTACAGCCAGCCCCGGCGCTTGAAGAGCCGGTACAGGCCGCCGCTCACGGTGACCATCAGCACCACCACCCCCGGATATCCCAGTGGGTGGGCCAGCTCGGGCATGTGGTCGAAGTTCATGCCGTACACCCCGGCGATCATGGTGGGGACCGCGGCCATGGCCGCCCACGCCGAGATCTTGCGCATGTCGTCGTTCTGCCGGACACCCACCTGCGCCAGATAGGCCGACAGGATGTCCGACAGCAGCCGGTCCAACGCCTCCACCTGCTCGTTCGCCCGGGTCAGATGGTCGCTGACGTCGCGGAAGAACGGGCGCGAGTCGTCGTGCACGAACGGCACGCCGGTACCCGCCAGCCGCTCCATGGGCTCCGCCAGCGGCCCGGTGGCCCGGCGGAACTCCAGTACCTGGCGCTTGAAGGCGTAGATGCGGCTCGCCACGGCGGCGCGCGCCGTGCCGCCGGGAGTGAAGACCTCCTCCTCCAGCTCCTCCAGGTCGATCTGCAGCTCGGCGGCCACCTCCATGTAGTGGTCGACCACCGCGTCGCTCACCGCGTACATCACGGCCGTCGGACCGTGCCGCAGCACTCCCGGGCTCAGCTCCAGCCGTTCACGCACCGAGCCCAGCGGATTGGCCGCGCCGTGCCGCACCGAGACCACGAAGGAGTCGCCGAGGAACAGCATCAGCTCCCCGGTGCCCACCGTGTCGGCGGCCTCGTCGTAGTCCACCGGCTTGAGCACCAGGAACAGCGAGTCCTCGTAGACCTCCAGTTTGGGGCGCTGGTGGGCCGACAGGGCGTCCTCCACCGCCAGCGGGTGCAGCCCGAACTCACGGGAGACCTGCTCGAACTCCTCCTCGGTGGGCTCGTGCAGCCCGATCCACACGAAGGCGTCGCGATCCGACCGGGCCGCCCGGAACGCCTCCATGAGCCCGGAGGGGCCCTCGGCGCGGCGCCCGGCCCGGTAGATCGCACAGTCCACAATCACACCCGCGATTCTCCCCCGCCGGCCCGGCGGCGCGTGCGACGGCCACCCCCTCCCTGCCCCGCCCCTCCTCGGCCCGGCCCGCCTCGCCTACGCTGGCTGCCATGCCCACGCTGCTCCTCGTCCGGCACGGCCGGTCCACCGCCAACACCTCCGGACTGCTGGCCGGACGCACTCCCGGCGTCGAGCTGGACGAGCTCGGCGCAGCCCAGGCCGCCGCCCTCCCCGCTCGCCTGGCGGCGCTCCCGCTGGCCGCCGCCGTCCACAGCCCGCTGGAGCGCTGCCGCCAGACCCTGGCGCCGCTGGCCGCCGTCAGGCCGGAGTTGCCGCTGCACACCGATGAGCGCGTCGGCGAGTGCGACTACGGCGACTGGACCGGCCGCAAGCTCGCCGAGCTGAACGAGGAACCGCTGATGGCCACCGTCCAGCAGCACCCCTCGGCCGCGGCCTTCCCCGGCGGTGAGACGATGCGCGGCATGCAGACCCGGGCGGTGGAGGCCGTACGGGAGTGGAACGAGCGGATCGAGCGGGAGCACGGGCCGGACGCCGCCTACCTGATGTGCTCGCACGGCGACATCATCAAGTCGCTGGTCGCCGACGCCCTCGGCATGCACCTGGACCTCTTCCAGCGCATCCACGTCGAACCCTGCTCGGTCACCGCCATCCGCTACACCTCGCTGCGTCCCTTCCTGCTGCGGCTGGGCGACACCGGCGACCTCGCCTCACTCGCCCCGCGCGAGGCGGACGCCGCGCGGGGCGAGTG
>NZ_JBXUOY010000336.1:0-5067 GCF_057196705.1 Streptomyces sp. ATLC9
GCGCTGGACGGGCCGTGGCCCGGCCCCGCCCGCTCCGGGGCCCGCGCGCCCGTGAGCGCCGTCGCCCACGCGGCCGCCCGCACCGCCGCCCGTACCACCCGCCCGGAGGCCGTCATGAGAGCACTCGTCGCACGTCTGGACAGCTTCGGGGACGTGCTGCTGGCAGGCCCGGCGGTACGGGCCGTGGCCGCGCGCGCCGACCGTGTGACGCTGCTGTGCGGCCCGCGCGGTGCGCCCGCCGGGCGGATGCTGCCCGGGGTGGACGAGGTCGTCGTCTGGGACGCCCCCTGGGTGGGTCTCGACCCGCCGCCCACCGGGCGGGACGGGATCGAGGAGGCCGTGGAGCTGATCGCCGGGCGGGGCTGCGACACCGCCCTGGTCCTGGCCTCGGCCCACCAGAGCCCTCTGCCGACCGCCCTGGTGCTGCGGATGGCGGGTGTGTCCCGGATCGCCGCCGACAGCGTCCACTACCCCGGCTCGCTGCTGGATGTCCGCCACCGGCGCGACGAGCACGCGCACGAGGCGGAGGCCGCCCTGGCACTGGCCGAGGCGGCCGGCTTCCCCCTGCCCGAGGGCGACGACGGGCGGCTGCGGGTGCTGCCGCCGCCTGGGGTGGAGGAGCTGGCCGGGCCGCCGGGCTACGTCGTACTGCACCCGGGCGCGAGCGTGCCCGCCCGCCGCTGGAGTCCGAGGCTGTCGGCCGAGGCCGCCGAGGCCCTGGCGGAGGCCGGGCACCGGGTGGTGGTCACCGGCGTGCCCGAGGAGCGCGAGCTGACCTCGTACGTGGCCGGCAGCGCGGGGCTGGACCTGGGCGGGCGCACCTCGCCCGCCCAGCTGGCCGGTGTGCTGGCGGGCGCGGCGGCCGTGGTCACCGGGAACACCGGCCCGGCCCATCTGGCCGCCGCCGTGGGCGCGCCGGTGGTCTCGCTCTTCTCGCCGGTCGTCCCGGCCGAGCGCTGGGCCCCCTTCCGCGTGCCCCTGGTGCTGCTGGGCGACCAGCGGGCCCCGTGCGCGGGGACCAGGGCCCGCGCCTGTCCCGTCCCCGGGCACCCCTGCCTGGACCGCGTGACGCCCCAGGACGTGGTCACCGCCGTGGAGAAGGCCGCCGCCGAGTGTGGCCGGCAGAGCACAGCCGCCGAAGGCGGCCGGGAGGGCACCGCATGAGGATCCTGCTGTGGCACGTGCACGGCTCCTGGACCACCGCGTTCGTCCAGGGCCCGCACACCTACCTGGTGCCCGTCACCCCCGACCGGGGCCCCGACGGGCTCGGCCGCGCCCTCACCTTCGACTGGCCGGACGGCGTGGTGGAGCTGACGCCGAAGGAGCTGCGGGAGACTGACGTCGACCTGGTGGTGCTCCAGCGCCCCCACGAGCTCGGTCTCGCCGAGCAGTGGCTGGGCGGCCGGCTGCCGGGCCGCGACGTGCCGGCCGTCTACCTGGAGCACAACGCGCCGGACGGCAGCGTGCCCGACACCCGTCACCCGATGGCCGGGCAGCCGGGCCTGCCCATCGTCCACGTCACTCACTTCAACCGGCTGTTCTGGGACTGCGGCCCCTCTCCAACCACCGTCGTCGAGCACGGCGTCGTCGACCCCGGGCCGCTGTACACCGGCGATCTGGAGCGGGCGGCGGTGGTGGTCAACGAGCCGCTGCGCCGGGGCCGCACCACCGGCACCGATCTGCTGCCGCGCTTCGCCGGCGCCGCGCCGCTGGACGTCTTCGGGATGCGGACGCGGGGACTGGCCGGGCGGCTCGGTGTCCCGGAGGAGTGCTGCCGCTCCCACGAACTCCCCCAGCGGGAGCTGCACCGGGCCATGGCCCGGCGGCGGGTGTACGTGCACCCGGTCCGCTGGACCTCGCTCGGTCTGTCCCTGCTGGAGGCCATGCACCTGGGCATGCCCGTGGTCGCGCTGGACACCACCGAGGCGTCCGCGGCCGTGCCCGGGGAGGCCGGGGTGCTCTCCAACCGGCTCGACGTCCTGACCGACGCCGTCCGCGGCTTCCTCGCCGACCCGGCGTACGCGCGCCACGTCGGCGAACGGGCGCGTACGGCCGCGCTGGCCCGCTACGGGCTGCCGCGCTTCCTGGACGACTGGGAACGGCTGATCAAGGAGGTGGCCCGATGAGGATCGCCATGGTGTCCGAGCACGCGAGTCCGCTCGCCGCGCTCGGCGGCCCCGACGCCGGGGGCCAGAACGTGTACGTCGCGCAACTGTCGAAGGAGCTGGCGCGGCGCGGCCACCGGGTCACCGTCCACACCCGCCGGGACTCCCCCGAGCCGCCCGACCGGGTGCCGCTGGCGCCGGGGGTGACCGTCGAGCACGTACCGGCCGGGCCACCCCGGCCGGTACCCAAGGACGACCTGCTGCCGCACATGACCGCCTTCGGCGAGCATCTGGCGCGCCGCTGGTCGGCCCGGCGGCCGGACGTGGCGCACGCGCACTTCTGGATGTCGGGCACGGCCGCGCTGCTCGGCGCGAGGGACCCGGACGTCCCGGTCGTGCAGACCTTCCACGCGCTGGGCAGCGTCAAGCGGCGCCACCAGGGCGCGGACGACACCAGCCCGCCCGGGCGGATCGAGGTGGAGCGGCGGATCGGCCGCGAGTGCGCCCGCATCCTGGCGACCTGCGCCGACGAGGTGTTCGAGCTGGCCGCGACGGGCGTGCCGCCGGAGCGGACGTCGGTGGTGCCGTGCGGTGTGGACACCCTGGAGTTCAGCCCGGCGGACCCGGCCGGACGAGGCGCCCGCCGCGACGGTCCGCACCGGCTGCTGGCGATCGGACGCCTGGTACCGCGCAAGGGCTTCGACCAGGCGATCACGGCGCTGGCACAGGTCCCCGGCGCGGAACTGCTGATCGCCGGCGGGCCCGGGCCCGCGCTGCTGGAGACCGACCCCGAGGCGGTGCGGCTGCGGCGGCTGGCCGGTGAGCTGGGGGTGGCGGACCGGGTGCGGCTGCTGGGCGCCGTGCCGCACGAGCGAATGCCCGAACTGATCCGCGGCGCCGACCTGGTGCTGTCCACGCCGCGCTACGAGCCGTTCGGCATCGTCCCGCTGGAGGCGATGGCCTGCGGGGTGCCGATCGTGGCCACCGGCGTCGGCGGCCATCTGGACTCGGTCGCCGACCGGGTCACCGGGCGGCTGGTGCCGCCGGGCGACCCCGGCGCGCTCGCCCGCGCCGTCGACGAACTGGCCGGCTCCCCCGAACTGCTGCGCCGCTACGGCGAGGCCGGTCGTGAGCGCGTCCTGGCCCGCTTCTCCTGGGAGCGGGTCGCCGACGGCGCCGAGCGGGTGTACGCCCAGGTGGTCGCGCGCCACCGCGTTCCGACGGAGGCGACCCGATGACGACACCCAGGACCACCACGAGGAGCGGCTCCAAGTCCGCTGCCGGGCCCGCTGCCGGGGCTGCCGCCGGGAACGGCGCGAAGGTCCGGCGCGCCCGGACGGCCCCCGCCCCGGCGACGGGGCCTGTCGCCGGTCACTGTGACGAACTGCTGCACGCCCTGGCGCCCTTCCGCGACCAGGCCGGCACCGCCCAGAGCTGGGGCGAGCGCCTGGCACGGGTGCTGGCCGGCGGCGGGCGGCTGCTGGCGGCCGGGAACGGCGGCAGCGCCGCCCAGGCCCAGCACCTGACGGCCGAGCTGGTGGGCCGCTACCGCGACGACCGCCCGCCCTTCTCCGCCATCGCCCTGCACGCCGACACCTCCTCCACCACCGCGATCGCCAACGACTACGGCGTGGACGAGGTGTTCGCCCGGCAGGTGCGGGCGCACGGGCGCGAGGGCGATGTGCTGGTGCTGCTGTCGACCAGCGGCGCCAGCGCCAACCTGCTGTCGGCCGCCGAGGCCGGGCGCGAGGCGGGGATGTCGGTGTGGGCGCTGACCGGGCCCGCGCCCAACCCGCTGGCCGCGGGCAGCGACGAGTCGCTGTGCGTACGGGCGGGCTCCACCGCGACGGTGCAGGAGCTCCATCTGGTGACGGTGCACATGGTGTGCGCCGCGTTCGACGCCGCCCTGGAGGGCGTCCTGGAAGGGAGGAGCGCGGACGATGCCGCCGACGCCTGACCGGATGCCCGGACCGCTGCCCGGACCGCTGCACGGCCCGGCGCCCGGCGCCCCCGCCTCGCCGGGCGGGGTCGCCGCACCGCTGGTTGTGGTCGGCGACGCCCTGCTCGACCGCGATCTGGTCGGCCGCGCGGACCGCCTGGCCCCGGACGCCCCGGTGCCGGTTCTGGAGGAATGCGAGGAGCGGCTGCGCCCGGGCGGCGCCGCCCTGGCCGCCTATGTGGCGGCGCTCGGCGGCCGCCCGGTCACCCTGGTGACCGCTCTGGGGGAGGACCCGGCCAGCGCGCGGCTGCGCGAACTGCTGGCCCCCTGGGTGTCGGTGGCCGCGCTGCCCCTGGGGGGCGCCCTGTCGGAGAAGACGAGGGTGCTGGCCGGGGGCCGCCCGGTGGTCCGGATGGACCGGGGCGACGGCAGGGCCCTGTCCGGCGAGGGCTCCGGCGGGGGCGGGGCCGTGCCCGGGGAGGTCCGCGCGGCGATCGCCTCGGCCCGGGCCCTGCTGGTCTCCGACTACGGCCGGGGCACGGCGGACGCCGTACGCGGGCTGCTGGCGGAGCGGGCCGCCCGGGCGCCCCTGGTGTGGGACCCGCATCCGCGTGGCCGCGAGCCGGTCCCCGGCGCACGGCTGGTGACCCCGACGGCGGAGGAGGCCCGGCTGTTCGCCGGGCGGCTGGACGGCGGGCCCGGCGGCCCGTCCGCTCCGTCCGGCCCGGCGACCGGCGCGGACGCGGCAAGGCCGGCGAAGCCGTCCGGCGAGCCGGAGAGCCTGCACGCGGCGGCCCGCCACGCCCGGGCGCTGGCCGAGGCGTGGGGCGCGGCCTCGGTGGCCATCACCCTGGGCGACCGCGGCGCGCTGCTGTCCTACGGCGATCATCCCCTGCTGGTGCCCGCGCCCGCGCGGCACAGCGGCGACTCCTGCGGGGCGGGCGACCAGTTCGCGGCCGCCGCCGCCGGGCTGCTGGCGGACGGCGCGCTGCCGGAGACCGCCGTACGGGGTGCGGTGGCGGC
>NZ_JBXUOY010000337.1:0-5040 GCF_057196705.1 Streptomyces sp. ATLC9
CCGCCGCCCCCCCCCCCCCGCCCGCCCCCCCCCCCCCCCCCCCCCCCCCCCCCCCCCCCCCCCCCCCCCCCCCCCCCCCGCCGCTCGTCTACGGACCTATTCCTCGGGCTCGGCCACGAAGCTGCCGAGTCCCGGCACGGTGTACGTGGCGCCCTCCGCCCGCAGCCGGGTGAGCACCTTCTGCGCGGTGGCCTGTGCGATGCCGAACTCTGCCTGCAACTGGATCACCGAGGGCACGCGGGTGCGCGGCGGGTAGGTGCCGTCGGCGATCCGCTGCCGGATCACGTCGGCCACCTGCATCCACCGGGGCACGTCGGAGGCGAAGTCGATCACGGAGCCACATTGACACTCACTGCACATCAGTGCGAGCTATGGAGTCGTATGGTACACCTAGCATGCTAGGAATATGCTCGGTCATACGAAGGACCCCCGCGACCGACGCAACCGGTCCGGGGGCGTGGCCACCAACTACACAGGAGTTGATGACGTGCGCGACCTTATCGCGCGTGCCCTCGGACGGGCACGCCGTCCCGTCCTCGTGCTGCTGCTCGCCCGGCTGCTTCCGGCCGGCGGCCGGCACCGCAGGACCCCCATCCCGGCCCCAGCCCCGGCGCCCCTGCGCCGGACGGGCTCCGCCCGGCCCGCGCCGACCGGCGCGAGGGCCGTCGCCCGGATCCCGGCGCCGCGTTCGCCGTACAGCCGCGAGCAGGCCCGGCCGCCGGCCGGGGAGGACTCGACGCTGGTGCGGCCGTACTGGGCGGCCCACGAGCGGGCGGCGCGGCGACGGCGGCGGGTGCTGTGGCTGGCGACGATGGGACTGGACCTGGACACCCGGAACATCCACGCGACGGCCGGGGGCGCCCGGTGGTGAGTGAGGCGGAGTACCGCTCCCCGTCCTGCGTGATCGGCCGGCACGGGCACTGCGCCGACGGCGAACCGCGCGACAGCGGTGTCCCCGGCGTCCGCCATCTGGTGTGCGCCTGCCCGTGCCATCCCGCGCCGGAGGCGCGCGGGCCCGCCGCCGCGCCGCCCTCCGGCGCCGGGCACTGGTACCGGCTGTGCTGGACCGTACGGCCGGAACAGGACCCGCACCGGCTCCTACCGCGCGTGATGCACGGCGTACTGCTCGGGCAGGACGTGCCCGCGATACTGCGCGGGATGCGCGGCTGCCTGGCCCCGCCGGCGTTCCACGACCCGGCCCGTGTCCGGGCCGAGGCGGACACCGGGCGCGGCTGGACGTACGAGACCGCCGCCCTCACCATCCACGCCCGCCGTATCGCCGAACCGGCCCGACCCGCCGAACTCGCCGACCACACGGCCCTGTTCGGCTGCCCGGACCGGAGGGGGTGCCGGGCGTGACGTCCAGCCGCACGCGCCGCGGGCGGCTGGAGTCGTGCACCTGGACCACCCTCCTGGTGGCCGTCTCCACCGTGGCCGTGGTCCTCCTCGCCCAGGCCGCCCACCGCGGCTGACCCGCACACCCCCGCGCACACCGCGCCGGGGGGGGGGGGGGGGGGGGCCCCCCCCCCCCCCCCCCCCCCCCCCCCGGAGCGGGAGGCGAGGACGCATGTCCGAGCCGTCGGAGCAGTCGTACGCCGATAGATTGAGCACATGTCACGCAGGGTCGAGAGCATCGCCGTCACCGGTTACAAGTCGATCAGGGCGACCGAACTGACCCTGGGACCGATCACCGTCCTTGTCGGCCCCAACGGCGCGGGCAAGAGCAACTTCATCGACGCGGTCGAACTGCTCGGACGCATCGCCGACGGGGACCTGCGGATGGAGGTCGGCCTGCGCGGCGGGGCGGAGGCCATGCTGCACGACGGCGCGAAAGGGACCGCCGCACGCATCGAGCTGCGAGTGAAGGCGAAGGACGGGCACCTGGGCAACGCCTACGAGGCGGTTCTGGTGCCTGCCGCCCAAGGGGAACTGGTCTTCGAACGCGAGGTGGTGGAGTTCCACGACTCCATCAGCCACGAACAGCCGTGGAGAGAGGAGATCGGCAGAGGCAACCGGGAGTCCCGGCTGCCGGAGGCGGCCGGGTCGGGGCCGCACGGAGTCGGGGGAGTCGCCCGGCACACGCTCTCGATACTGCGCGGCTGCCGCGTCTACCACTTCCACGACACGACCCGCAACGCGCCGGTGAAGCAGGCGGGTTACGCTTCCGACTCGGAGGCCCTGCATCCGGACGCCGGCAACCTCGCGGCCTTCCTCACGAGGCTGAGGGAGGAGCACTCGGCGGAGTATCGGAAGATCGTGCGCACGGTTCGTTCCGTCGCGCCGTTCTTCCGTGACTTCGTGCTCGCCGAGGACTCCGGCGGACGGGTGCGCCTGCGGTGGAAGCAGTTCGGCTCCGACACCGTCCTCCCGGCGGAGGCCCTGTCCGACGGCACCCTGCGGTTCGTCTGCCTGACCACGCTCCTGCTCCAGCCGCGGCCCCCGGCGCTGCTGGTCCTGGACGAACCGGAACTCGGCCTGCACCCCGCCGCGATCAGAGTCCTGGCGGAATCGCTCCGGACGGCCTCGGTGCGCAGCCAAGTCCTCCTGGCCACCCAGTCCGTCACGCTGCTCGACGAGTTCACGCTCGACGAACTCGTCGTCGCCGAGCGCACCGACAGTGCGACGGAACTGCGGCGCCCGGACCCGGAGGAACTGGCCGCCTGGCTCGACGACTACTCGCTCGGCGACCTCTGGTTGAAGAACCTCCTGGGCGGGCGCCCCAGGCCCGAGCGGAAGCGGGAGCGGCAGGGGTGACCGGAGTGCGGCAGGTCTGCGCGCTGGTGGAGGGGCAGACGGAGGAGAACGTCGTCGCGAGGCTCCTCCAGCCCGAACTGAGCGAGCGCGGTGTGTGGCTCACCCCGGTGGTGCTCAAGACGCGCCGTACGGCCGGGCAGCCGCACAACCGCGGTGGGGTGAGCACGTGGTCGAGGATCGAGCGGGACATCCGGGCGCTGCTGCGGAACTCGGCTGTCGACACGGTGACCACCCTGCTCGACTTCTACGGATTGCCCTCCGACACCCCCGGACGCTCGGACATGCCCACCGGGGATGCGTACGCGCGGGTGGCGCATGTGGAGGAGGCCATGGCACGGAGTATCGGTGATGCCCGATTCCTGCCGTTCCTCGTTCCGCACGAGACGGAGGCATGGGTGCTCGCGGCGGCCCGCGAGCTCGCGGAGCTGCTCGAATCACCGAAGCTGGGAGACAAACTGGCGGCACAGGTCGAGGTCGCGGGCGGTCCCGAACTCGTCAACGACGGTCCCGACACGGCTCCGTCGAAGCGGATCCTCAAGGCGTGCCCGGAGTACCACAAGGTCGTGGACGGCCCCGACGCGATCGAACTCCTCGGCCTGGACGCGCTGCGTGCCGCCTGCCCGCACCTCGACGCCTGGCTGAAGCGGCTCGAATCGGATGGCTCCTGAGCGTTGTCCTGCACGAGGGGACGCACCTCGCCGGACCCTGGTGGACCGGAGCGGTACGGCGGCTTGGGCCGGACTCCACCCGGCCCTCACGCTGGGCGGGATCCGGGACGACAGTCCGCCCAAGGTGAAGGCCGCGTCTGTGCGACCGTTTACTTATGGATTCCCAAGCCCGTCCTCATCCGGCCGCCCACGCCGGGGAGTTCACCATGCCGCGCCGTTCCGTCCTGTCCGCGACCACCCTCGCAGCCGTCCTGCTCACGGCCGGCTGCGGCGGTGGCGAGAGTCTGAACGGTGCGGAGGATCCCGTCCCCACGGCCGAGGAGTCCGCGAGCGTCTCCGGCCCCGATGCACCATCGCCGTCCCCGAAGGCGGCGGCCGGGCGGGGTTCCGGGTGAAGGCCGACGGGAACCGGATCGTCGTCGACGTCGCACACGGGCAGGCGAACCCGCCGGGCTGACACCGGCCGGGAAGCCGGGGAGGGCGGTCAGTCGAGGCAGAACTCGTTGCCCTCGATGTCCCGCATCGTGATGCACGACTCGTTGACGCCATCGGCGCGCTGCGTCAGCACGTGCTTCGCACCGAGAGCCATCAGCCGTGCGCACTCGGCCTCGAGCGCGGCCAGGCGCTCGTCACCCACGAGCCCGGCGCCGACCCGCACGTCGAGGTGCGCCCGGTTCTTGGCGGTCTTGCCCTCGGGGACGCGCTGGAAGAACAGCCGCGGGCCCGCACCGGAGGGATCGACGCAGGCGAACCATGAGCCCCGCTCCCCGGGCGGCAGCGAGCCGCTGTAGTCGTCCCAGGTGGCGAACCCCTCCGGGGGCGGCGGTACGACGTACCCCAGCACCTCGCACCAGAAGCGGGCGAGGCGCTCGGGTTCCGCGCAGTCGAAAGTGACCTGGAGCTGTCTGACCGATGCCATCGGGTCACCGTAAGCGAGGTGATTCCTTCGCTCAATCCCATTTGTGAGCACGGCCGTTGGCGGGAGGGAGCCCTTCGCGGCCGGCGCCGTCCGCGATCGGGGCGGCGTCGGCGCGGGGGTCACTCCGGGCGGAGGACCGAGGTGTCGAGCTCCAGGCCGAACGGTTCGGGGAGCGTGAACCTCTCGCCGAACAGCACGCGGTGCTCAACCCGGTAGCGGCCGGAGCCGTCCGGCTCGGCGAACACCGTCGCGCTCCCCTCCCCGTCCAGCGGGTCCACCAGCAGGTAGAGCGGTACGCGCGACCGGCCGTAGCCCTGCGCCTTGTTCTTGCGGTCGCGCAGGACCGTGGACATCGAGGTGATCTCACCGACGAGCAGCACGTCCTCGGCGGCGACCTGCCACTCCCGGGCGTCGCGCAGCACGGCCGACTCGCAGATCAGCAGATCGGGGACGTAGCGCTCACCGGTCGCCGGGAGGGCGACGGTGGTGGTGTTGGTGACGGACCAGCCGCGTTCCCTGGAGTGATGGGCGAGAAGGTAGTGCAGCTCGCTGTAGATCCAGTTGTGGTAGTTCGTGGGCGTCGGTGAGTTGACTTCCTCCCCCTCCTGAAGGAGGGGGATTCCTACGGCTCGCGCCGTGGGGTTTTCTGCTTCATCACCGACTGCCCGCCCGGAGTGCTCCGTTGAGGTCTTACACCAG
>NZ_JBXUOY010000338.1:0-5004 GCF_057196705.1 Streptomyces sp. ATLC9
GCCCAGCACGCCGCCGCACTGCGGCTGATGCGGCACATCGACGGCGCGTACGAGCGGCTCGGCGCGCGGGTGCGGCGGCAGATCGCCGACGGCGAGCTGCTGGCGGGCGAGGCCCTCGCCCGCTGGCGCGGCTTCCCCCGGGACAGCGGTGGTGACGAACTCCTGGACGCCTTCGCCGACGGACTGTCCGCCCTGCTGCGCGGCGCTGTCGGCGACGCCGACGAACAGGCCGCCGACGCCTGGCGGCTGGAGCCCGGCGCCCCCGAGTGCGGGCGCGCCGACGGACTGGTCGCCGAGCGGATCGACCTCCTGGCGCGGCGCTGGCGGCGCTGCCTGGAGGAGATCGCCGACGAGGAGCTGCACGCGGCCGAGAGCGGCTGCCCGCTGTCGGCCGAGGAGACCGCGGCCCTGCTGGCGGCCGTCCTGCTGGGCGGACGGCGCGCGCGGGGCGCGGACGAGGCGCTCGCCCGCGCCCTGGGCGCGGCCGTCGCGACGCGGCTGCGCGAGCGCGGCGAGCGGCTGCTGGAGGGGTGCCTGGACCGCGTGCTGCGAGGGGAGCGCGGCTACCGGCTGGCGCCCCTGCGGGACCTCGACGCCACCCCCGACCAGCAGGTGGCCCTGATCGCCGCACTGTCCGTACTGCAGAGGGAGAGGTGATCGCGGTGGGCGTGGACCTCCGCACCGACGGCGGCCGGATCTGGAACGACGGGCTGATCGCCCGCAGGGCCCGTACGGACGGGGGAGGAGGTGTGCGGGAGGAGACCGGGTGCGCGCCCTTCCCGGCCGGTCCGTTCGAGGCAGGTCCGTTCGACACCGCGACGTTCGAGTGCGGCCCGCTCGAGGACGGCCGCGGCGACGGGCTGTTCGACGCCGCCCGCGACGGCCGTACGGGTGGCACGCGGGCGTACGCCGCCCCGGACGCCGCGCCCGGGGAGGAGGCACTGCGCCGGCGGCTGCTCGCGCTGCGGGAACTGGTCGGCCTCTCCCGCACCCGGCTGGACGGTGAGGTGCTCGCCGAGGCGGGCCGGGTCCTGGACGAGGTCACCGCGCGCGGCAGACTGTCGCGGGCGTACACCACCGTGGCCGTCGCCGGGGCCACCGGCAGCGGCAAGTCGATGCTGTTCAACACGCTCGCCGGGGTCCAGCTCTCCGAGACCGGGCTGCGCCGCCCCACCACCTCGGTGCCCGTCGCCTGCGTCTGGGAGACCGAGTGGGACAGCGGCGCCGACGGCCTGCTGGAGCGGATGGGGGTGCCGCCCCGGGCCCGGCGCCGGGTGCAGCCGCGCGACCCGGCGCTGCGCGGCCTGGTCCTCATCGACCTGCCCGACCACGACTCCGCCGCCCCCGGCCACCGCGAGCAGGTCGACCGGATGCTGCGGCTGGTGGACGCGGTGGTCTGGGTGACCGACCCGGAGAAGTACGCGGACGCGGTGCTGCACGAACGCTACCTGCGGCCCCTGGCCGGCCACGCCGAGGTGACGTTCGTGGTGCTCAACCAGGTCGACCGGCTGCCGGGTGACGCCGTCGACACCGTCATGGACGACCTGCGGCGACTGCTGGACGAGGACGGCATGGCCCTCGGTGAGCACGGCGAGCCCGGCGCGACCGTACTGGCCCTGTCCGCGCTCACGGGCCGGGGTGTCGGCGAACTGAGGCACTCCCTGAGGGAGTTGGTCGAGGGGCGGCGGGCGGCGGCGCTGCGGCTGTCGGCCGACGTGGACGGTGTGGTCGCCCGGCTCCGCCCGGTCTACATGGCCGACACCCCGCAGGGCCCGGCCGGGCTGACGGAGCGGGCGCGCGAGGAGTTCGAGGACCGGCTGGCCTCGGCGGTGGGCGCGTGGGCGGCGGGTCAGACGGCCGAACGCCTCTGGCTGCGCCATGCCGAGCAGGCATGCGGCACCCCCTGGGCGCGGCTGCTGCGCCGGTACGAGGCGCGGCGCGGACGCGGAGAGAGGGCGGCCCCGGCCCCGGCCGCTCCCGGAGCCGGGAGCGAGGACGGACACGGGAACGGGACGGAGGCGGAGGGCGGGGCCGCGGTGCCGAAGACGGCCGCGGTGGCCCGGCCCGTGCTGGCGCAGGCGGTACGGGCACTGGCGGAGGAGGCGTCGGCCGGGCTGCCGCAGCCGTGGGCCCGTTCGGTGCGGGACGCGGCCTGGCGCGGTGCGCTGGGACTGCCGGAGGCGCTGGAGGACGCGATCTTCTCGGCCGGGGACGAGGGCGGGGAGGGCGGCGGCGCCGTGGGCGGGAACGGGCGCGGAAGGGGACGATGGCCGGGCGGGGCGTACGGGGGAGGGTGCGGTGAGGGACGTCCGCCGAGGCCGCGCTGGTGGACGGTGGTGGCGTGCGCGCAGTGGCTGTTGCTGGCCGTCCAGTTGCTCGGTCTGTACCTGCTGGTGGACCTGGTCGCCGGAGGGCCCGGGTGGGGCGGGGTCCGGCTGCCGGTGGCACTGCTGACGGGCGGCGCGCTGGGCGGCCCGCTGCTGGCCTGGTGCTGCCGGATCGCGGCCCGGGGGCCGGCCCGGGCGTACGGGCTGGAGGAGGAGCGCGGACTGCGGCGCCTGGCGACCGGCTGGGGCCAGGCCTGGGTACTGGAACCGGTGGCCGCCGAACTGCTGCGGTACCGGGAGGTGCGCGAGCAGTACGTCATCGCGGCGGGCGGTACGGGCCGGACCTGAGGCCGGATCGGGAAAGCCCCCTCCGCCCTCACCTGTTCGGGTGACCGGGTTGTCCACAACCCGGCGGTACTCCACAGGCCGCGGCGGACACCGTCGCGGCCGTGCAGCATGAGGCCCCTACGGAGGAGCGAGCGGAAGAGGGAAGGGGGCGGCCCGGGTGAACGAGACGATGGTGACGGTGGTCGGCAACGCGGCCTCGGCGGTGGAGTCCAAGGCGACGGCGTCCGGCCATCCGGTGGCCCGGCTGCGGCTGGCCACCACGGCGCGGCGCTACGACGGGCAGCGTGGCGGCTGGACGGACGCCTGCACCAGCTTCTACACGGTCTGGGCGTTCCGGGGGCTCGCGGAGAACCTGGCCGCTTCCGTGACCGTCGGCGAACCCCTGCTGGTGCGGGGACGGTTGCGGGTGCGGCAGGGCGAACGCGACGGGAAGCGCTGGACGTCCGCGGAGATCGAGGCCACGGCCGTGGGGCACGACCTGGCCCGGGGCACCTCGTCGTTCCACCGCGTCGTACGGGCCGTTCCCGCCGGCGAACCGGCAGGCGGTCCGTGACACTTGCACGCGAGCAGGGGACAACAGGCCGTATGTCGGAACAAGTGTGACTCTGCGGCATTCCGCGATAACGATTGGGACTCGGAGTGTGTGACGTCTGGTATTTCCGGGGAACTCGTTCCGATTGCTCCCTACGATCGCCCCCTGAGACACGGGGGTTGGACGAGGGGACGACCAGACCATGATTTCTGTACGCGGACGGGGTCCCGCCCGTTTCGCCGCCGCAGCGATAGCCACGGGCATGCTGGCGGCAGGAGCGATCGCCGGCGCGGGAAGCGCCGTCGCAGACGAGAACAACCAGCCGGGCGGTGTGCTCGCCACCCTGCCCAAGGCCGGCGTGACGATCGGTTCCGGCGTCAAGATCCTTGACGGGCCCACTCCGGGCCGGACCGCTGCCGGTCTGTTCGAGCTGAAGGTCGACGGTGGCGGCACCCTGAAGACCTACTGCATCGACGTCGGCCGCGGGACGGTCGCGGGCGCCAAGTACCGCGAGGCGTCCTGGGACGAGTCCACGCTCCACAACAACGAGAACGCGGGCAAGATCCTCTGGATCCTGGAGAACTCCTACCCGCAGGTGGACGACCTCACGGCGCTCGCGGGCAAGGCCGGCGCCAAGCAGCTCACCGAGAAGACCGCCGCCGCCGGCACCCAGATCGCGATCTGGCACTTCTCCGACAACGTGAAGGTCGACGCGGACAGCGACGATGCCGACAAGCTCGCCGAGTACCTGATCAAGTCGGCCGAGAACCTCGCCGAGCCGGAGGCGTCGCTCACGCTCGAGCCGTCCGCCGTCTCCGGCAAGGCCGGCGAGAAGCTCGGCCCGGTCACCGTGAACACCAACGCGCAGACCGTGAACATCGCGCCCGGCGCGGACGCCACGAGCGCGGGTGTGACGGTCGTCGACAAGGACGGCAACGCGGTGACCGCCGCCAAGCAGGGCGACCAGCTCTTCTTCGACGTGCCCGAGGGCACCGAGCCCGGCACCGCCTCGCTGACCGCGCAGGCCAACACCGAGGTCGCCGTGGGCCGCGCCTTCACCAGCGTCGACCCGAAGAACCCGAGCCAGACCCAGATCCTGGCCGGCTCCAGCATCTCCAGCGTCACCGCCACCGCGACCGCGAACTGGGCCAACGAGGGCCCGATCCCGGCCGTGACCGCCGAGAAGAACTGCGTCAAGGGCGGCGTGGACGTCACCGCGAGCAACGAGGGTGACGAGCCGTTCACCTTCACCCTCGCGGGCAAGGAGTACGAGATCCCGGCCGGCGGCTCCGAGACCGTGACCGTCCCGGTCCAGGAGGACCAGGAGTACAACATCACGATCACCGGTCCGAACGGTTTCGAGGAGACCTTCACCGGCACCCTCGACTGCGAGACCGAGACCACCACCGGCGGCAGCGGCGGCGGGGAGGAGAGCCCCGAGCCCTCCACCGAGCCCAGCCCGGCCACCGTCGGCGGCGGCACCGGTGACACCGGCGCTTCCGGCGACACCGGTGACACCGGCGGCAACCTCGCCGAGACCGGCAGCAGCAGCAACACCCCGATCATCGCGGGCGTCGCCCTCGCCCTGGTGGTCCTCGGTGGCGCCGCCGTCTTCTTCCTGCGGAAGAAGAAGCCCGCCACGGCCGGCTCCGGCGACTGAGCCGTCGCTCCACCCGGTTCCGCACAGCTCCACCGGTCCGGGCGTGATCGCCTGATCCGCCCGGACCACCTGAACCACCCGGCCGTGGGGGGGGGGGGCCCCGCCCGGGCGCCCGCCCGCGCGCTCCGCGCGGCCCC
>NZ_JBXUOY010000339.1:0-5002 GCF_057196705.1 Streptomyces sp. ATLC9
CCGACGGGCCCTGCGCGGCCGAGTGCGACCGCATCCCCCTGCTGGACCGGGACGCCGCGGCCGAGCGGCACGCCCCGCACCCCGCGGGGGCGTCCCTGCCGGCCCGGGCCCGCCCCGTTCGGCCCACCGCGGGCATACGCCCGCCCGCACCCCTGCCGCACACCGCCGGACGTCCCCCGTACACCGCACGCCATCAGGGCCGGGCGCCGCCGCCTTCGCCGGGCAGCTGACGTTTCCCGTCGTCCCACCGCCGCGGCCGGCACCCGGCCGCGGCGCCCTGCCGGAGGCACACCTTGAGACGCGCCACCCTGGTGCGGGCACTCCTCGCCCTCGCCGTGATCACCCTGTCCGTCCACGCCGCGGTGACCTCCTCCCCGCGGCTCGGCCTCGACCTGCGCGGCGGCACCCAGATCGTGCTGGAGACCCGCGACTCGCCCACCACCGAGGCCGACCGGGAGGCCACCGACCGCACCCTGGAGGTGCTGCGCCGCCGCGTCGACGCGCTCGGCGTCGCCGAACCGAACATCACCCGGTCCGGCGACAACCGGATCATCGTCGAACTGCCCGGTCTGCAGGACCCGCGCGAGGCCGCCGACGTCCTCGGCCGCACCGCACAGCTCACCTTCCACCCCGTCCTCGGCGCCGCGGCCGAGGAGGAGGCCGAGGAGGGCGAGCGCGTCCTGCCCGACACATCCGGCCGGCGGCTGAGGCTGGGGCCCGCCGAGCTGACCGGCGAGGGCGTGGAGGACGCCGAGGCGGCCATCGACCAGCAGACCGGCGGCGGCTGGTACGTCACCGTCGACCTGCGCGGCGGCGGTGAGGAGGCCTGGGCCGAGCTGACCGGCCAGGCCGCCTGCGCGCCGCCCGGCGACCCCGGGCGGCGGGTGGCGATCGTCCTCGACGAGGAGATCATCTCCGCGCCGCAGGTCGATCCCTCGGTCGCCTGCGAGCGGGGCATCACCGGCGGCTCCACCCAGATCACCGGCGACTTCTCCCAGGAGGAGGCCAAGGAGCTGGCCCTGCTCATCGACGGCGGCGCCCTGCCGGTGCCGGTGGAGATCATCGAGCAGCGCACCGTCGGCCCGACCCTGGGGGAGGAGGCCATCGAGGCCAGCGCCCGGGCCGCGGTCATCGGCACCGCGCTGACCGCGCTGTTCATCATCGCCGTCTACCGCCTGCTGGGCGCCCTGGCCGCCGTGGCCCTGGCCTGCTACGGGCTCATCTCCTACGCCGCGCTGGTCGCGCTCGGCGCCACCCTCACCCTGCCGGGACTGGCCGGCTTCGTGCTGGCGATCGGCATGGCCGTGGACGCCAACGTGCTGGTCTTCGAACGCGCCCGCGAGGAGTACGCCGCCCGCCGCGGCAGGAACCTGCTCAGGGCGCTGACGGAGGGGTTCCGCAACGCTCTGAGCGCCATCGCCGACTCCAACGTCACCACGCTGCTGGCCGCCGGGCTGCTGTTCTTCTTCGCCTCCGGGCCGGTGCGCGGCTTCGGCGTGACCCTGTCCATCGGTGTGCTCGCCTCCATGATCAGCGCCCTGCTGATCACCCGGGTGCTCACCGAGTTCGCCGTCTCCCGCGACGCGGTGCGCGGACGGCCGCGGCTCACCGGTATCGCGGGCGTGGGCCGGGTGCGCGAGTGGATCAACCGCCGGGAGCCGGACCTGATGCGCCGGCGGCGGCGCTGGCTGGCGGTCTCACTGGCCGCCGTCGTCCTGGCCGGCTCGGGCATCGCGGCGCGCGGGCTGGACTTCGGGGTGGAGTTCACCGGCGGGCGGCTGATCGAGTACTCCACCGCCACCCCCGTCGACCCGGAGCGGGCGCGCTCGGCGCTGGCGGACGCGGGCTTCCCCCGCGCCGTCGTCCAGACCTCGGGGGACGGCGACATCACGGTGCGCACCGACGAGCTGTCCAACGACGAGGCGGCCGAGGTGGCCGAGACGATCGGGGAACTGGGCGGGGAGACGGAGAAGATCCGCGACGAGCTGATCGGCCCCAGCCTCGGGGACGAACTGCGCCGGGGCGCCCTGATCGCCCTCGGCGTCGCGCTGGCCGCCCAGATGCTCTACCTGGCGATCCGCTTCCGCTGGACCTTCTCGGTGGGCGCGGTGCTGGCGATGGTCCACGACGTGCTCATCCTCGTCGGGATCTTCGCCTGGCTCGGCAAGCCGGTCGACGGGGTGTTCCTGGCCGCGCTGCTCACCGTGATCGGCTACTCGGTCAACGACTCGGTGGTGGTCTTCGACCGGGTCCGCGAGCTGTGGGCGGCCCGGCGCGGGGAACCCTTCGCCCAGGTCGCCAACACGGCCGTCCTCCAGACCGTGCCCCGCACCGTGAACACCGGCATGGGCGCGCTGTTCATCCTGGCCGCGCTCGCCCTGCTCGGCGGCGACACGCTGACCGACTTCGCCGTCGCGCTGCTGATCGGCATCGTCGTGGGCACCTGGTCCTCGGTGTTCACCGCGACGCCCGTCGCCGTCGAACTGGAGGCGCGCAGCAGCGCCCCGCCGCCGCGGCCGGCGCGGAGCCGGTCCGCGGCGGCCGCGGGCCGCTTCGGCACGGGGGACGGACGCAGGCCGGGAGACAGTGGCGCACAGATCTGACGGGCCGGGCGCCGCACGCCCCGGGACACGCCCGCGCGCCGGGCGGGGTCAGGACCGTCCGGTGTCCGAGGCGGGCGACTCCTCGAAGTCGACCTTCCCTATGTGGCGGTTCAGCGACTTCATCAGCATCCAGACGGCCAGCCCCAGTACCGCGAAGACGAGGAAGCCGAGGACACCGGGCGTCACCTTGTTCTCGTCGAACTCCTTGGCGAGGTCGACGAGGCCGGGGGCCTGGGTGAGGGCGAGGTTGGTCGGGCTCATGGCGTCAATTGTCGCGGATGCCCGCGAAGAGGTCGTCCTCGGGGAGGGATGTGTCCACCAGGGACTTCGCCAGCTCGTACTCCTCCGTCGGCCAGACCTCCCGCTGGAGATCCAGCGGGACCTTGAACCAGCCGCCGTCGGGGTCGATCTGGGTGGCGTGGGCGATCAGCGCCTTGTCCCGGACCTCGAAGAAGTCCGCGCAGGGCACGTAGGTGGTCAGCGTGCGCTCGGCGCGCTGGAACTCCTCCCACCGCTTGAGCCACTCGCCGTAGGGGGAGTCCAGGCCGCGCTCCAGCATCGCCTCGTGCAGGGCGAGGGTGCGGGGGCGGTTGAAGCCCTGGTTGTAGTAGAGCTTCAGGGGCTGCCACGGCTCGCCCGCGTCCGGATGGCGGTCGGGGTCGCCCGCGGCGTCGAAGGCCGCCATCGTGATCCGGTGGGTCATGATGTGGTCCGGGTGCGGGTAGCCGCCGTTCTCGTCGTAGGTGGTGATCACGTGCGGCCGGAAGGCGCGGATGCTGCGCACCAGCCGTCCGGCGGCCTCCTCCACGTCCTGGAGCGCGAAGCAGCCCTCCGGCAGCGGCGGCAGCGGGTCGCCCTCGGGCAGGCCGGAGTCGACGAAGCCCAGCCACTCCTGCTTCACGCCCAGGATCTCGCGGGCCTCGGCCATCTCCCTGGCCCGCACCTCGTGGATGTGCTCCTCGATGTAGGCGTCGCCCTGGAGCTTGGGATTGAGGATGGAGCCGCGCTCCCCGCCCGTGCAGGTCACGACCAGCACGTCCACCCCCTCGGACACGTACTTCGCCATGGTCGCCGCGCCCTTGCTCGACTCGTCGTCGGGGTGCGCGTGCACGGCCATCAGTCTGAGCTGTTCAGTCAAGGCTCGATCCTCATTACCTGGTCATGGGAGACGGCTTCTATAGTGACCGAAGCGGCATCCGCTTGTATTCCCTACAGGACCGACAGGACGTGGCGATGAGTTCGGCTGATCCGGCGCGCGCGGAGCTGCCCCGGGGGCGGTACGGGCGGTCGGGGGACGAGCGCTCGGACCGCCGTCTGAAGGCGGTCGGCGCGGTGCTGGGCGTGGCGTTCCTGGCGCTGATCGCCTGGTTCGGGGTGTCGTACGTCACCGGGACGCGGGTCAGCGGCGAGCTGATCAAGTTCGAGATCGTCTCGGACCGCGAGGTGGCCGTCCATCTGGAGGTCCGCAAGGACGAGGACGTCACCGGTGTGTGCACCGTCAACACCCTCGCGGAGGACGGCGGGGACGTGGGCCGTGCGGACTTCACCTTCGACGGGCCGCGGGGCCGCATCGACGAGGTCGTCACCGTGCGCACCACCGGGCGGGCCACCAGCGCCCAGCTGATCGGCTGTACGACGGCCGGCGGAGACTGACGGCCCCCCGGGCCCGAAGGTCCGACCTTCTTCCCTTTTCCTGCGGAATTGTTAGGCTCGTGGTTTCGCCCACCCATGAAGGCGCACCCTTCGGGTAGGGCGTTGATTTATATCCCGAGAGTACCTACGAGGAGCACCTGTGACCCAGACCAGCGACAACGTCACCTGGCTCACCCAGGAGGCGTACGACCAGCTCAAGGCCGAGCTGGAGTACCTGTCGGGTCCTGCCCGCGTCGAGATCGCCAAGAAGATCGAGGCGGCCCGCGAGGAAGGCGACCTCCGTGAGAACGGCGGCTACCACGCGGCCAAGGAGGAGCAGGGCAAGCAGGAGCTGCGGGTCCGCCAGCTCACCCAGCTGCTGGAGAACGCCAAGGTCGGCGAGGCCCCGGCGGACGACGGCGTGGTCGAGCCCGGCATGGTGGTCACCGTGGCCTTCGACGGTGACGAGGACGACACGATCACCTTCCTCCTGGCCTCCCGTGAGTACGCGAGCTCGGACATCGAGACCTACTCCCCGCAGTCCCCGCTGGGCCGGGGTGTGAACGGCAAGAAGGTCGGCGACGACGCCGAGTACGAGCTGCCCAACGGCAGGATGGCCTCGGTGCGGGTCCTGAACGCCAAGCCGTACCAGGCCTGAGCCTCCGGACCCCCGGCCCCCAGGACCGGGGCGGAGACGACGCGCGGCCCCCGGCCGCCACCGAAACCCATCCGTGGCGGCCGGGGGCCGCTTCGTCGTGGCCGCGGCG
>NZ_JBXUOY010000340.1:0-4991 GCF_057196705.1 Streptomyces sp. ATLC9
GGGAGCACACCCGCCTGATCGCCGCGCTGGGCGCCCTGATCGCCGCGCACACCGCCCGCACCGGGGCCGCCGGACGCTCCTCCGGCCCGGACGTGGACAGGGAGGCCTTCGACACCCTGCTGCGCGCCGGTGACGCGGCGCTCGACGCGGCGGGGTGCCCGGCGGGGGAGAGGGCCGGGCGCGCCTCCGGCCGCACGGCGGCGGACGCCCGCGACCTCCGGCTCGCCCTCCTCCTGGCCGACACCGCCCTGACCGTCCGCCGCAACTCCAGGGCCGCCTGGCTGCTGCGCGCCCGCGCCCTGGAGGGGATCGGCCGCGGTGCCGAGGCCGCCGGGGCGTACGAGCGCCACCTGGCCCTGTCCGAGCCGGGTCCGGGCACTCGTGCCGCCGCGGCCCGGCTGGCCTCGCTCACCGAGCGGCGGAAGTGCCTGGCCGACGCCCTGCGGCTGTTCCCCGCCGACGACTGCCCCGAGGCCCGCGCCCTCGCCGAGGCGGCCGGCGGCGGTCTGCCCGCGGCCGAGGTCCGCGCCGTCTTCACCGCCTACACGGACCACCGCCTGCGTGAGCGCGGCGCGGCCGACCCCGCCGTACGGGATCTGGCCGCGCTGTACGCCGCGTACTGCCGCCTGGACGGGCGGGACCGGATGTCCGACCCGCTCCTCGGCGGCGGCAAGGGCGAGGGCGGCGACGGGGAGCCGCTCGCGGTCGGCGACCTGCGCAACGCCGTGGCGGGCCGGACGGTGTGCCTGGTGGCGAACACCCCGCGGGTCGCCGGCCAGGTACCGGACGCGGGGGTGGACGCCTACGACCTCGTCGTCCGCTGCGACGCCTTCCCCCTGGACGCCCCCGGGGCGGGGGAGCGCACCGACATCCACGCACTCTCCCATCGCACCACCGCGCGCCTGGACCATCGGGTCGGCATCCGGCTGGTGTTCGGCGATCCCGCCGACGAGTGGCTGCGCGCGGTACGGCGGCTGGTCCCCGGCGCGCAGCGCCGCGTCGGCGACGCCTCGCTCCGCCACCCGGTGACCGACCCGGCGCTGATCGGTGAGAGCGCCACGGACCCCGGCCCGACCACCGCCTTCACGGTGCTGCGGCTGCTGGACTTCCTGGAGGTCTGCCCGGTCGTCGACCTGATCGGCTTCGACCTGCCGGGCCCCGGCCGGCTGCACCCCGCCGAACGCGCCTGGGCCGAGGCCCGGGCCGAGGACAGCACCCCGACGAGGATCTCCCTGCGATGACCGCTTCTCCCGTGTCCCCGCCCGCCGCCGGTACCGCCGCCGACACGGCCGCCCTGACCGGCAGGCGCCGCATCGCCTTCGCCTGCCACGCCGACGAGGACACCCTCCCCGGCCTGCTGACCCTGCTGCGCAGCCTGGCGCTGACCAACCCCCGCGTCTGCGAGGACTTCCTCCTCCTCCACCCGGGTCTGCCCGGTTCCGCCCTGGACGCCGCCCGGCGCCTGCACCCCCGGATCACCGCCCGCCGGACGCGGCACGGGCGGTGGGAGGCGCTGCGGGCGCACGAGTACGACACCGTGATCGTGCTGGGACCGGACATGGTGGTGCTGGGCGACATCGGCCCCCTCCTGCGGCTGCGCCACGGCGTGGGCGCGGTCCTGCAGCTCCCCATGCCCTCCGGCGAACCCCGGGTGCGGGCGGAGGAGGGCCTGCTGGTCCTCCAGCGGGAACGGCTAGCCGACTCCACCCGCGCCCTGCTGTCCGGCGGCGGCGTGCCCGGATGCGTCGTGCCCCTCGACGCCCGCCACGACTTCCCCGCCCGGCGGCTGCACGGCGGCCTGCCCGTCCCCGAGGACACGGTGATCCTGCGGTTCGGCGGCACCGGACACGGGGAGGAGTACACCCCCGCGACACGTGCCCGCGCCCGCTACGAGCAGACCGACGACGACTTCCGCGCCGCCTACTGCTCCCTTCCCGGCCCCAAGCACCCCGATCTCCTCGCCCATCTCGCCCGCCCTCTGCTGGAGCGGGGCGCCACCGTGGACCTGGCCCGCGCCCTCGCCCTCGTCCACACCGAGGAGGGCCGCTACCGCGAGGCCGTCGAGGTGCTGCTGTCGGTCACCCCCAGGGCCGACCAGCCGCGCTTCCACGAGACGCTGGGCAGCGCGCTGATGGCCGAATCCCGCCATGCCGAGGCCGAGACCCATCTGCTGCTGGCCACCGCCTCGCCCGAGGTCGCGCCGAAGGCGTTCAGCCGGCTCGCGCGGCTGGCGTGGCTGCGCGGCGACGACGACGCCGCCCGCGCGTACGCCCGTGACGGGCTCGACGCCGAGCCCGTCAACCGCACCTGCCGCGCCCTGGCCCTGCTGCCCGGTGAGCCCGCCCCCGACGTCCCCGGAGACGGGCAGCTCGCGCATGTGGCCCTGTTCGCCTCCGGCCAGGAGAACGCGGGCGACAAGGTGCTCCCCGAGGCCGTTCGGCTGTGCTTCGGCGCCGACACCGGGCCGCGCCGCTGGCTGCCGGTGCCGGTCCACCGCCTCTTCGACGAGGTGGCACTGGAACGCGTGAACGCCCGCCGCGCCCTGGTCGTCGGCGGCGGCGGGCTCTTCCTCCCCGACACCTGGCCCAACGGCAACAGTGCCTGGCAGTGGAACGTCTCCGACGAGATGCTGGAGCGGATCACCGTGCCGCTGGCGGTCCTCGCCGTCGGCTACAACGTCTTCGACGGCCAGGCGTACCGCCGCACCCGGTTCACCGAGAGCCTGCGGGCCCTGGTGGAGAAGGCGGCGTTCTTCGGCCTGCGCAACCACGGCTCGGTCGAGCGCGTCCGGGCGCTGCTGCCCCCATCCCTGCGCGAGAAGGTGCGCTACCAGCCGTGCCCGACCACCGTGCTGCGCAGGCTCTCGCCCGGCTGGACCGACCCCGTGCGGCGCGACGACACCGTGCTGGTCAACTGCGCGTACGACCGCGCGGGCCTGCGTTTCGGCCACGACTACGGCCACTTCCTGACCGGGATGGCCGCCGCGGTGCGCGAGCTGGGCAAGCGCGCGGAGGTGCGGTACGCGCCCCACACGCCCGCCGACGAGCGGTTCGTCCACGACCTGCGCCGGGAGCACGGCATCGCGCTGCCGGTCGAGCCGCTCTACGACCTGCCCAACGCCGAGATCTACGAGCGCTTCCGCCGTACCCGCCTGGTCATCGGGATGCGCGGGCACGCCGGGATGATCCCCTTCGGCTGCGGCACGCCGGTCCTCAGCCTGATCTCGCACCCCAAGCTGGCGTACTTCCTGGCCGACATCGGCCGCCCGGAGTGGGGGCTGTCCGTGCACGACCGGGAGCTGGGCGCGGAGCTGGCCGAGCGGGCCGCGGCGCTGCTGGACGACCACGACGCGGCGGTGGCCGACGTCCTGGGGCGCCAGCGGTCGCTGTGGGAGACCACCCGCGCCAACCTCGCCGAGCTGGAGCGGTGCCTGGGCGTCCCCGTGGAGGCCGCCCGCTCCGCGGACCCCGGTGCGCCGGTCCCCGCGGGGTGAACCGGCGCCGATCGGTTACGTTCGGGGCGTGAACCCCTCCAACGCCGCACCCGCCCCCGCCACCGGGCGCATCGTCCTGCTCACCACCAGCCACCGCGTCGCGCCCGGACTGCTGTCCTGGCCCGCCTGGCAGGCGCTGCGCGCGGCCGACCGCGTCCTGTGCCCGGACCCCGGCCACCCGCAGCTGCCGTACGTGAGGGAGGCGGGCGTCGAGGCGGAGACCGCCCGGCCCACCGCCCGCGAACTGGTGGACGCCTGCACGGGCGCGGACGGCGGCGACGGCGTGCCCGCGGCGGGCGGCGGCCGGACGGTGGTGGTCCTCGCCGGCGCCGAGGGCGAACCGGAGCTGACCGACGGGCTGGCCCGCCTGGCCGGCTCCGGCCGCGAGGCGATGCCCGAACTGGAACTGCTGCCCGGCTCCTACGACCTGCCCGGCGCCCGCCTGCTGGACCTGGTGCAGGTCATGGACCGCATCCGCGCCGAGTGCCCCTGGAGCGGCACCCGCACCGGCGAGGACCTGGTCAAGTACGGTGTCGAGGAGATGTACGAGCTGGTCGAGGCCATCGAGGAGGGCGACCGCGAGGCCCTGCGCGAGGAGCTGGGCGACGTGCTGCTCCAGGTGGTCTTCCACGCCCGCATCGCCCAGGACGACCCCGACGAGCCGTTCTCCGTCGACGACGTGGCGGCCACGATCGTGGAGAAGCTGGTCCACCGCCACCCCCACGTCTTCGGCGACGAGACCGCCGGGACACCGGAGGAGGTCAAGGCCCACTGGCTGCGCACCAAGGCGATCGAGAAGCGGCGCGAGTCGGTCACCGAGGGCATCCCGCTGGGCCAGCCCGCCCTCGCCCTGGCCGCCAAGCTGGCCGGCCGGGCCCGCGCCGCCGGCATCGACGCCCTCCCGGCGGGCGAGGGCGTCGGCTACGAGCTGCTGGCCCTGGCCGCCCGCGCCGAGGCCGGTGGCACCGACCCCGAGACGGCCCTGCGGGCGGCGGCCCGCACCTACCGGGACGCCATACGGGCGGCCGAGGCGCGGGGGGCCACAGGGTGACCGCGGCGGAGTGATCCGGAGAACGACGGGTACGCGGGTGACATGGAAGGCTTGTACACAGCGGACGGCATATCCTCTGTCGCCCTGGAACTGCCGGACCTGCCACTGGCAGGCCTGGGCGGCCTGATACCGGGGATCATCATCGCGGGTGGGCTGGTCCTGGCCGTGGTGTACGGCTTGCGCCTGCTCAACCGGGGCGACGAGGGGATCTCCACCCCCACCGACTGCCCGGACGAACCGATCGTCTACGAGGACGGCGTCCGCGACGACGAGGAACTGCCCCGCGACGGCAGGCGGCGGCTCCCGTACGAGCTCCAGGAACACGAGGACACCCACCCCGTCGATCCCAACGATCGCCCCACCTGGAGTCCCGGCGGCAGCGGCGGCTTCGGCTCCGGAGGTCCGGGCCACACCTGATCTCCGGCGCGCGCCCGGTCCGGCCGGACC